>NZ_JBFAAF010000013.1:0-64899 GCF_040639595.1 Micromonospora sp. NPDC023814 | reverse complement strand
CCCCACCAGCCCAGCCCTACTCCGCCCCACCGGCCCAGCCCTACGCGGCGTCGCCCGGTATGGAGCTGGTCCGGCCGGGACCGCACCCGCCGGTGATGGCGCCCGCGGCCGGGCAGCCGGGCCCGCTGCCGGCCGGCTACCCGCCGCCCGCGCAGGGCGCGGTGGCGGTGCAGATCGGCGAGATCATGGTGAGCCCGCCGGTGATCCGTACGCCGGCCGGCGTGCTGCCGCTCGCCGGCTCCTCCTGGCACGTCGTCGACCACTGGCAGCAGGAGCAGAAGACCGCCACCTGGGCGGTGGTGTGCGCCATCGTCGGCTTCTTCTGCCTGACCATCTTCAGCCTGCTGTTCCTGCTGATCAAGGAGACGCGGCACCACGGCACCGTGCAGATCACCGTGTCGAACGGCGTCCAGCAGTACGTGGCCCGGATCCCCGTCGCGAACCAGGCCCAGGTGCAGCACATCAACAACCAGGTCAACTACGCCCGGTCGCTGTCGAACATGTGACCCGCCCACGGCTCGCGCCGCCCGGCACACCCCCGCCGGGCGGTCAGCCGTTGGCCCGCCCTGCGTGGATGGCGCGGACGGCGTCGATGGTGTCGGCCTCGGCCGCCGTCTTGTCGTCGCGGTAGCGCACCACCCGGGCGAAGCGCAGCGCCACCCCGCCCGGGTAGCGGGAGCTGGTCTGCACCCCGTCGAAGGCGATCTCGACCACCTGCTCGGGGCGGACCCGCACCACCCAGTCGCCGCGCTCAACGGCGAGGGAGAGGAACCGCTCGGTCTGCCAGCGCAGCACCTCGTCGGTCAGGCCCTTGAACGTCTTGCCGAGCATCACGAAGTCGCCGGTGCGCGGGTCCCGCGCACCGAGGTGCAGGTTGGACAGCCAGCCCTGGCGCCGGCCGCTGCCCCACTCCACCGCGAGCACCACCAGGTCGAGGGTGTGCCGAGGCTTCACCTTGACCCACGCGGCGCCCCGGCGGCCGGCGTCGTAGGGGGCGTCGGGCGCCTTCACCACGACCCCCTCCTGGCCGGCGTCGACCGCGGCGGCGAACGCCTCGCCGGCCCGCTCCGGGCCGTCGACCTCCATCCGGCCGACCAGCAGCGGAGGATCGACCGCGGCGGCGAGCGCGGCCCAGCGCTCCCGGCCGGGCAGGTCGATCAGGTCGTTGCCGTCGAGGTGCAGCAGGTCGAAGAAGTACGGCGTCAGCACCGTCTCGCCGGTGGACTCGGCGGCGGCGAGCACGGCCGGGGCGACCGGGGCCCGGCCGGTGGTGCTCGGCGTGGTGCGCCGCGCCGCGCGGCTCGACGTCTCCTGGAAGGGCAGCGGCCGGCCCGTCGCGTCGAGCCCGATCGCCTCGCCGTCGAGCACCAGCTCGCGGGCGGGCAGCGCCCGCACGGCGGCGACCACCTCGGGCACCCGGGCGGTGATGTCGTCGAGGCTGCGGGTGAAGACGGCGATGTCGTGGCCGGAGCGGTGCACCTGGATCCGGATGCCGTCGAGCTTGACGTCGACCACGGCGGGCGTGCCGGTGGCCGCGAGCGCCTCGTCCACCGAGGGCGCGCTCTGGGCCAGCATCGGCGCGAGCGGGCGGCCGACCTGGAGGCCGAAGGCGGCCAGCGCCGGCGCGCCGCCGTCGAGCGCGGCGACCGCGACCGCCCGCAGGTCGCCGGCGAGCAGCAGAGCCCGGCGTACGGCGGCGACCGGCACGTCGGCCGCCCGGGCCACCGCCTCGGCGAGCAGCCCCGCCTGGGCGCCCTGCCGCAGCTCGCCGCTGAACAGGCCGGTCAGCAGCCGCTGCTCGTCGGCGGTGGCGGCGGCGTAGAGCGCGCCGAGCAGCGCCCGGCGGCGGGCCTGCGAACCCGGCCCACGCACCGCCGCGATCTCGTCGATGGCCGCGTCGACGGCGGCCACGGTCAGGGTCGGCTCGGCCGCCGGGGGCGGCAGGTCACGCAGGCTCGCCCAGCCCACCCCGGTCTGCCGCTGGCGCAGCTCGCCGGCCAGCCACCCCGAGCCGGCCGCGACCTCGTCGGGGTCGAGCGACCGCAGCGCCTCGGCGAGCAGCTCCACCTTGGCCCGCCGAGCCCGGGTGGCGCCGACGGCGGCGGAGGTGGCTGCCAGGTCGATGAACCGCACGGGTCCATCCTGCCAGCCACCCCCGACACCACCCGGGCATTGCCGTGCCCGGGCCGTCATCTGGCCGGGCGGTCAGGCCGAGACGGGCTCCTCGATGCGGAGCCCACGGGCGCGGATCCCGTCGGCGACCCGGGAGAGCACCGTGTCGAGCGCGACCAGGGCGGCGGAGAGCTCACCGAGCTGTTCCTTGAGCGTGTCCTCGGGCCACGCGGAGACATCGACGTCCCCCAGAGCGCTGACGGCGGCTTCGAGCCGGCTCATCACCTCGTTCGTACGCATGTTCGAGAGGCTATAACAAGCCCGCGCCCGACACACCGCAAACTCCCGCATCGACCCGGAAGTTACGGTTCCGACACCTAACGCCCGTCGGCGCCCGCCTCGGCGACCTTCTTCAGCAGCAGCGCCTCGGCCAGGCAGACCCGGGCGAACTCGCCGAGGTGCAGGCTCTCGTTCGGACCGTGCGCCCGGGCGTGCGGGTCCTCGACGCCGGTCACCAGGATCGCCGCCCGCGGGAACATCTCCTGGAAGGTGGCGATGAACGGGATGGAGCCGCCGACGCCGATGTCCACCGGGTCGGTGCCGTCCCAGGCGGTCCGGAACGCCGAACGGGCGGCGTCGAACATCGGGCCGGACGCGTCGATGACACACGGGTCACCGTCGTGCTCGAAGGTGACGGTCACCCGGGCACCCCACGGCGCGTGCTTCTCCAGGTGGGCGCGCAGGGCCGCGTACGCCCGCTTGGGGTCGTCGCCCGGCGCGAGCCGTACGCTCAGCTTCGCCTTCGCGGTCGGGACCAGGGCGTTCGGCGCCTCGCCGGTGGCCGGGGCGTCGATGCCGAGCACCGCGAGGGCGGGCTTGGTCCAGAGCCGGTCGGTGATCCGCCCGGTGCCGATGAAGTCCACGCCCTCGCTCAGCCCGGCCTCGGCGCGGAACCGGTCCTCCGGGTAGTCGACGGCCGCGCCCTCCCGGCCGAGCAGGCCGTCGACGGCGACGTCGCCGGCGTCGGTGTGCAGGGTGGCCAGCAGCCGGACCAGCGCGGTCAGCGCGTCCGGCACCGCGCCGCCGAACATGCCGCTGTGCACGGCGTGGTCGAGGGTGCGCACCTCGACGAAGCAGTTGACGATGCCGCGCAGCGAGGTGGTCAGCGCCGGCACGCCGATGTCCCAGTTGCCGGAGTCGGCGATGACGATGACGTCCGACGCGATCTCGTCGCGGTGCTCGGCGAGCAGCCGCTCCAGCGAGTCGGAGCCGTACTCCTCCTCGCCCTCGATGAAGAGGACCACGCCCACCGGCAGCGCGTCCCCGAACGCGCGCAGCGCCGCGACGTGCGCCATGATGCCGGCCTTGTCGTCGGCGGCGCCCCGGCCGTAGAGCCGGCCGTCCCGCTCCACGGGCTCGAACGGGTCCGACTCCCACAGCGACAGGTCGCCCACCGGCTGCACGTCGTGGTGGGCGTAGAGCAGCACCGTCGGCGCACCGGGCGGGGCGGGCTTCTTCCCGATGACCGCCGGCTGGCCGCCGGAGCGCACGATCTTGACGTCGAGGCCGCAGCCGCGCAGCAGCTCGGCCACCGCCTCGGCGGAGCGCTCCACGTGCGAGTGGTCGAAGCCCTCGAACGCGATGCCGGGGATGCGGACGAGGCGTTCCAGGTCGGCACGGACGCCGGGCAGTTCCCGCTCGACGGCGGCCCGGACCTCGGACTCGGACATGATCGGTGTGGTCATGACCGGCATCGTATGCCGGCCTTACCGGTCGCCTCGCCCGAGGCCACGGCCGTCCTGGTCAGGGCCGCCGCACGTAGTAGCGGGCGGCGTCGTGCGGCAGGGTCGGCGCGCCGTCGACCACCAGGTCGGCCCGGGCCTCGGTGCGGTCCGCGGCGAAGTGCGCCCGCTCCCCGAGGTGCCAGCGGCGCAGCTCCGGCAGGATGCCGGAACCGTCCCGCCGCACGGCCCGGGTGAGCCGCAGCGGCGCCGGGGCGGTGACGAAGACGGCGAGGGTACGGTCGGCCGCGACTGCGGCCCGCGCCGCGCTGACCCCCTCCACCACCAGCACCGGGGCGACCGGCACCAGCACCGGACGGGGCAGGAAGGCCCGGCGGACCCAGCTGTACCGGCGGTACGCCCCCGGCCGACCGGCGCGCAGCGGCGCCAGCACGCACTCTTCGAGCCGGGGCCAGAAGGTGAGCTGGTCGTCCCACCCGTCGAGCAGGTCGTCGGTGTGCACCACGGGCGGCCGCCCGGCGCCGGGCAGGCCGGCGAGGGCGTCCGCGAGCCGCGCCGCGAACACGCTCTTGCCCGCGCCGCTCGGCCCGTCCACCACCACGAGCCGGGTCCGCCCCAACCGCGCCGGCCCGGCGAGCACCCGCCGGGCCAACCGGTCGTACGCCTCGACCACCGCCACCGCCACCTGGCCGACGGTAGTGGGAGGCCCGGAGCGGGCCGACGACGGGCGAGCCGCGCGGACGGCCCGTGGGCCGGCACACCGGCATGGCGTCGGGGGCGACCGCCGTGCGGGCACACCGATCGGGGGTCGCCCGAACGAGCGGTCGTCGGGCCGGCCGGGGCGTTCGGCCGGCGGCGCCCCGGACCGGGCGGGATGATCGGCTGGTGTCCCACAGCGTGATGAGTCCGGGCGTCGACGCCCTGCTGGAACAGGCCCGCGCCGGGGTGCGCCGGCTGACCCCGCACCAGACCGTCGAGGCGGTCCGCACCGGGGCGTTGCTGGTCGACACCCGCACCGACGTGCAGCGCCGGGAACAGGGCGACCTCCCGGGTGCCGTCGTGATCGACCGGACGGTGCTGGAATGGCGGCTGGACCCGGCCAGCGCCTGGCGGATCCCCGAGGCCACGGGTTACGACCGGCGGATCGTCGTGGTGTGCCGGCACGGCTACGCCTCCAGCCTCGCGGTGGCGAGCCTGCGGGCGCTCGGACTGCACCGCGCCACCGACATGATCGGCGGCGTGCAGGCGTGGCGCGAGGCGGGGCTGCCCATGTCCGGCCGCCCGGCCGACATCCGCTACTGACTCGGACCGGCGGGTCCGATCCGAATGGTCTGGGTCCGCCACCCACCGTCCGGCCACTGTCGAGCTGCCCCGTCCATGGGACCAGCATCGGTGGCGCGAAGGTGCGCGGCGCAGGCACGGCACCCAAGCCCACAGGCCCGTTTCGACACGGACGTGCGCGGGGGCGGGGCGTGTCAGGGGGCCGGTGGGGCGCCGGGTGGGATGAAGGGGAGGTCGGCCGGCGGGCCGGTCTCGACGAGGCGCCAGAGGGCGTCGGTGTCCAGGTGCTCCTCGACCAGGTCGCCGAGCAGGTCGAGGGAGCGCTCGCGGGCGGCGGCGAACGACGTGTCCGGCGCGACCCGGAAGCCGGACCGGCCGGCCAGCCGGGCCACCTCGGTCAGGAAACGGCGGCGGAATTCGTCGGACTCGAAGGCCCCGTGCCAGTGGGTGCCGTGCACCGTGCCCGCCACCGCGCCCTCGCCGCTGCCGTCAGCGCAGGTCAGCAGCGGGATAAGCGTGGGATCGGCGTGCGAGACGTAGCCGTGGTGGATCTCGTAGCCACGGACCGGGACGTCGCCACCGGCGGTCCCGACCGACTGCCGGACGGTCTTGCGCGGGTCGAAGGTGACCTCGATCGGCAGCAGGCCCAGCCCCGGCACGCTCCCCTGCCGGCTCTCCACCGGGTCGTGGATGGCCCGGGCCAGCATCTGGAAGCCGCCGCAGATGCCGAGCAGCGGCCTGCCCGCCGCCGCGTGCGCCAGCACGGCGTCGGCGAGCCCGGCCTCCCGCAGCCAGGCCAGGTCCGCCACCGTCGACTTCGAGCCGGGCAGGACGACCAGGTCGGCGGCGGCCAGCTCGGCCGGCTCGACGGTCAGCCGCACCCGTACGCCGGGCTCGGTGGCGAGCGCCTCGACGTCGGTGGCGTTGCTGATCCGGGGCAGCCGGACCACGGCGACGTCCAGCCAGTCGGTGCCGCGCGGGGCGGCCGGCCGACCGAGCACCCGCCCGTACGCGAGCGAGTCCTCGGCGTCGAGCCAGAGGTCGAGCGCCCAGGGCAGCACCCCGTACGTCGGCCGACCGGTGACCCGGTGCAGCATGTCCAGCCCGGGCCGGAGGAGCCCGAGGTCGCCCCGGAACTTGTTGATCACGAACCCGGCGATCAGCGCCTGGTCGGCCGGGTCCAGCAGGGCGACGGTGCCGAACATCGAGGCGAACACCCCGCCCCGGTCGATGTCGCCGACCACGATCGTGGGCAGGTTGACGTGCCGGGCCAGGCCCATGTTGACGTAGTCGCCGGCCCGCAGGTTGATCTCCGCCGGGCTGCCCGCTCCCTCGCAGATCACCACGTCGTACGCCTCCCGCAGCTCGGCGAGCGCCGCGTACGCCGTCTCGGCGAGGCGGGGCCGCAGCTGGCGGAAGTTGCCGGCGGTGACCGTGTCGACGGCCTCGCCGAGCAGCACCACCTGGCTGGCGAGGTCGCTGCCCGGTTTGAGCAGGACGGGGTTGAACCGCAGGTCGGGGGCGAGCCCGCAGGCCGCCGCCTGCATCGCCTGGGCCCGGCCGATCTCGCCGCCCCGGCCGTCTGCGCCGACGACCACGGCCGAGTTGTTGGACATGTTCTGGGCCTTGAACGGCGCCACCTTCACGCCCCGGCGGTGCAACCACCGGCAGATGCCGGCGGTGAGCACGCTCTTGCCGGCGTCGGAGGTCGTGCCGGCGACCAGCAGCCCGCCGCTCACCGGCCCCTCCCCCGCCCCGCCGTCACCGCGACGCGGCGACCGATGGCGCCCGCCAGCCGACCGGTGGCGCCCACCAGCGGGCCGGCGACGCTTCGATTCCCGCCGCGCTGCCCGAGGATGCCCTGCCCGGTGTCTGGCCGCCGCAGCACGTGCCGCACCACGGCACCCCGGCCGAGGGCGCGGCGGCCGGCGGCGGTCACCAGGCGACCGACGGTCAGCGGGTAGGCGGCCGCCAGACCGAGCGCGGCCAGCCCGACCGCGCCCGAGATCCGGGCGGCCCGCTTCAGGTGCCGCGCTTCGGGCCGGGGGCCGTCGCCGAGGAACGGCCGCACCTCCGAGCGGCCGAAGTAGACGTTGCGCCCGCCGAGCCGTACGCCGAGGGCGCCGGCCATCGCGGCCTCGCACTGCCCGGCGTTCGGGCTGGGGTGGTCGTCGCGGTCCCGGCGCCACACCCGCCAGGCGCGTTCCCGGTCGCCGTCGGCGGTCGGCGCGACGGCGATGGTGAGCAGCCCGGTCAGCCGCGCGGGCACCAGGTTGAGCAGGTCGTCGAGGCGGGCGGCCGGGGTGCCGAACCGGGCGTAGCGGGGCGAGCGGTGCCCCACCATCGCGTCGAGGGTGTTCGCCGCCCGGTAGCCGAGCAGGCCGGGCAGGCCCGCGACCGCGCCCCAGAGCAGCGGGGCGACGACGGCGTCCGACGTGTTCTCGGCGACCGACTCCACGGTCGCACGGGCCAGCTCGGGCTCGTCGAGCGCCGACGGGTCCCGGCCGCAGAGATGACCGAGTCGCTGCCGCGCCGCCGGCAGGTCGCCGTCGCGCAGGGCCCGCCCCATCACGGTGGCCTCGTGCCGCAGGGTACGCCCGCCCAGCACCGTCCAGGTCCCGGCGGCGACCAGCGCCGCCCGGGCCACCGGCCGGTGTCGGGTGGCAACCGTCGCGGCCACGCCGAGCAGGACCGGCGCGCCGACCGCCAGCGCGGCGAACGTCGTACCGGCGCCCCTGTCCGGGCGGTAGATCCGCCGCTCCAGGGCTCCGGCGGCGCGGCCGAAGCCGGCCACGGGGTGGTAGCGGCGGGGGTCGCCGAGGAGCGCGTCGAGGGCGTACCCCGCGACCAGTCCCGCCGCGGTCGCCACTGGCGTCGCCTGTCGCACCCGCCATCACCTCCGGCCGGCCAGCCTAGCCGAGCGCCTTCCCGCGCTCGGGCGGGAGCGACCGGTCCTCGCGGGCCAGCGACCGGGCGGCCCGCTGACAGGGACCGTGCCACGCCGGCAAGGCCCGCCGACAGGGGCGGACCGTCCGGGCCGCCCGGGCCGGCCGGCGCCGTGCCCGCCGACAAGGGCGCCGGGCAGGGCCGTGCCCGCCGACAGGGGCCGCCGACAAGGGCCGTGCCACGCCGACAAGGGCCGTGCTCACCGGCAGGAGTCGCCCGACCGCCACGGGCCGCGCCCGACCGCTGCCGGAGGACGCGCCCGCCGACCGGCCGGGGTCGCCGGACCGGGGCGCGGGAGACACGCGGGGTGACGACGGCGCGGCCGCGTCACCCCGCCCCCGTCGTGTCGCCCGGGCCCGCCCGGTCACGCCGGCTGCGGCACCCGCCCCCGACCCCGTCGGCCGCGCCCGTTCGGGGTGAGGCCCGTGTCGGTCTCCTCGGGGTGCGAGCCCGCTGGCGCGTCGGACTCCTCGGGCACCGGCGTCGGGTCGCCGGCCTCCGGCGCGGGGCCGTCGGGGTCCTCGTCGCGGCTGCCGTCCGCCGGGTCGTCGAAGGGGTCGAGCGAGTCGTCGAAGCCGGCGTCGGCCGGCAGGCCGGGGCCAGCCCCGGACGGGCCGAAGTCGGGCAGCTCGAACCCGTCGTCGAGCAGCCGGCCGTCGGGCCGGGCGGGGGCGTCCTCGTCCGGCACCGGCTCGGTCGCCTCGCCGTGCACCCGGTGCTCGGCCTCCGCGTCCTCGACGGTGCTGGTGGTCATGCTCGGCCGGTTGCGCATGAACCGGCCCCGGCCCCGGGACAGGTCGTGACCGACGGCGACCGCCTCCAGCTCGTAGAGGGTGCGGTGGTTGCCGGCGTCGTCGGTCCAGTCGCGGGTGTAGAGCCGCCCGCAGACCACCACCGGGTCGCCGACCATCACCGAGGCGGCCACGCCCTCGGCGAGCTTGCGCCAGCAGTTGACGCGGACGCGCAGGCTGTTGCCGTCGACCCAGCGACCGCTGTCGCGGTCGAGCCGGCGAGCGGTGGAGGCGACCTTGAAGTTGGCCACCAGGGTGTTGCTCTGGGTGGTGCGGCGCCACTCCGGGGCCGTCAACACGTTGCCCACGATCGTGACGTAGGTGTCGAACATCGTCCCTCCAGGGGAGATCGGGCTTGCCATCGCGAGTCGACTCGGTGTCGAGCCTGGGCCGTCGGGCACGACCGGCGCCACCGTCGCCCGCCGGCCTGTGGACAGCCGGACCACCTGTGGACAAAGACCTGATCAAGGTCCCGGTGTGCTAGGGCCGAGCGGCCCTGGGGGCAACCACGGCGTCCGGCCGATGATCGGGGTACCGGAGAGGTCACGTTCCGGACGGAAGGCGGCGGGGTATGGATTCGATCAACCGCACCGCCGACAGCACGACAAACGAGAGGTCAGCGATCATGGAGATGACCAGCACCGCAACCGCCTTCGTCTCCGGCCAGGTGCGGCGATGAGCGCCGTCGCCAACCCGGCCACCGTCGCCGAGTGCCTGCGGGTCGGCGCCGGGTTCTCCCAGGGCGACCGGAACTGGATCGCGGAGCAGTTCGCCACGCTGGACGCCCGGCTGGCCGGGTTCCACGCCGACGCCACCGAGCTGGAACTGTCGGTGAAGGACCGGGAGGCCAAGGGACAGAAGGTCACCCTGGAGTGTTGGATCGCCGGCCGGCAGAAGATCGTCACCACGTCCGCCGAGGAGGACCTGCACGCCGCGCTCAACGACGTCCGGGACGACCTGCGGCGGCGCCTCAACGACGCGAAGACCAAGCAGGAGCCGCGGCACAACAAGCACCTGCGGGACGTCGGCCAGCCGGCCGCCGAGACCGGAACCGGGAGCGACCCGGACACCGACCCGGCCCGCGCCGAGGTGGAAACGGTCTGAGGCGTACGCCCGAGGCCCCGTCCGCGGTGCGGGCGGACGGGGCCGGGGCACGGCGGGCTACCGCCCGGTAGCTCGCCGGCGTACCGTCGCGTTCGTGGAACCGGACGTGCTGGGCCCGCCGTACGAGCGGCAGACGATCGACCTGGGCACCGACGACGAGGGGCCGGTGGTGGCCACCCTGGTCCGTCGCCGCGCCGACCGCCCGACCAGGCGGGCCGTGCTCTACACGCACGGCTTCACCGACTACTTCTTCCAGGCCCACCTCGGCCACTTCTTCGCCGAGCGGGGGTGGGACTTCTACGCCGTCGACCTGCGCAAGCACGGCCGGAGCCTGCTGCCCCACCAGACCCCGAACTTCTGCCGCGACGTCAGCGACTACTTCCCGGAGCTGGACGCCGCCGCGAAGATCATCCGCGAGGACGACGGGCACGACACCCTGCTCGCGATGGGCCACTCCACCGGCGGCCTGATCATGCCGCTCTGGGCGCACGCCCGCCGCGACGCCGGGATCATCGACGGGCTCTTCCTGAACAGCCCCTTCTTCGACATCAACGCCCCCTGGGCGGTACGCCGGCCGCTCGCCGCCGCCGTCGCCCCGCTGGGCCGCCGCGCGCCGCGCCGTGTCCTGCCGTTCGGGCTGGGCACCGTCTACAGCCAGACCATCCACGCCGACCATCACGGCGAGTGGAACTACGACCTGGCGTGGAAGCCGCTCGCCGGGTTCCCCGTCCGGGCCGGTTGGCTGAACGCCATCCGCACCGCCCAGCGGCAGCTCCGCGCCGGGCTGGACATCCTGGTGCCGGTGCTGCTCGCCTGCTCGACCCGCTCGTTCAAGGGCACGAAGTGGCACGAGTCGGCCGCGCTCGCCGACGCCGTCCTCGACGTCGAGCACATGGTCCGCTGGGCGCCCCGCCTCGGCCGGCACGTCACCGTGGCACGCTTCGACGGCGGCATGCACGACCTCACGCTCTCCGGCCCCGCCGTACGCGAGAAGGTCTTCGCGGAGGTCGGGCGCTGGGCCGACGCGTTCTTCGACGCCGGGCCGACGGTCCGCGACGGGGAGCGGCCACCGGCAAGCCGGCGGCCCGCAGACGGGGCCGACCAGGCCGCAGAGGCCGACCCGGCGGGCGTGCCCGCGCAGGGCGGCTGAGCCGGCGGCCGACGCACCCTCACACGGCGGCGACGGCCTCGCGGATGCGGTCGAAGGTGGCCAGCGGGTGACCGCCGTCGCGGGCCGGCAGGACGAGTCCCAGGCACCGCAGGCCCACCTCACCGTCGCCGGCCTGGACACCGAACACCGGCGCGCCGACGTAGCCGAGCGGCAGTTCCGCGGTGATCCGGACAGCGTCGCCCACGCGCGTCACCCGCTCGATCGCCACCTCCAGCGGCCGGGCGCCGTCCGCGCCGGCCCCGTGGGCGAGCACGATGGCCGAGCCCGGCTCCGCGCCGATCCGGGCGATCGCGTCCCGGTCGGCCGCGATCCCGTCCGGCACCTGCTGGGTACGCCACCGCCAGCCCTCGCCGTCGGCGTGCTCGTGCAGGCCGCCGGTGGGCATGACGGCGACGCCGAGATCCCCGCGATGGTGCCACCGCGCGGCGTAGTCCGGCAGGGCCACGGCGTCCGCCGACACCCCGGCCGGCTCGGTCACGCTCGCCCGCAGCCCGATCTCCCCGGCCGGGGCGTGGGTGAGGGCGTCGGCGGTCAGCAGGTACTCCCGCCCCTGCCCGGTGAAGAAGAACGCTGTGCCCTCGTCCCGGCCGCCGTCCGCCGGCCCGGCGTCGGTCCGGCGGATGGGCAGGATCGCGCGGCCGAGGAGCTGGCACAGCTCGTAGGCGACGTCGTTCTCGGTGTCCGGGTCAAGCAGCACCAGCCGAGGGTACGACCCGCCGGTCGCCGGGCCGCGCCGACGGCGGAACCCGGGTGACCTCCGCCGGGGGTGCGTGCGACCCTGATCGATGACGTGGGACGCGACCACCCGTTCCACCGGCCACCCCGCGGTCGGCGGTACCCTTCTGGCGCGACACGTACGCCGCGCGCCCGTAGCTCAGCGGATAGAGCAGGGGACTTCTAATCCTCGGGTCGCAGGTTCGATCCCTGCCGGGCGCACTACCAGCACAAACGGAGATCGGAGCGGACCGTAGGGGTTGCTACAGCGGTACCGGGGCAGAGTATTCTGCCCCCCTGACCCTAGCGCTGTAGCACCTTGGGGAGGCCCACCGCATGGACGCGAACGAGCTGCACCTGACGTCGTACGAGAGATACCACCGCACCAAGCGCACCTCCCCCGACACCGTCAAGAGCTACCTCATCACCCTCCAGCAGCTCGCCGAGTTCCGGCCCGGCCTGCCCATCGTCGACCTCGGCCGCGAAGACCTAGAGGAGTTCCTCATCGCCGCCGCCGTGGTCAACGCCTCCGCCACCGTCCACAAGAAGTTCCGCAACCTGCGCGCCTTCTACCGGTGGTGCGAGGCCGAAGAGATCATCGACAAGTCGCCGATGACGCGCATCGCCGAACCGAAGGTCACCAGCAAGCCGGTGCCGATCGTGCCCGACGACCAGATCGCCGCCCTACTCAAGGCGTGCAACGGCAAGGAGTTCGGTGACCGGCGCGACACTGCGATGATCCGCCTGTGGTGCGAGGCCGGGTCCCCGCGGGTGTCGGAGATGGTTGGCATCCGCGTCGACGACCTCGACATGCGCCACGACAAGGTCACCCTCCACGGCAAGGGCGACAAGATCAGGGTGATCCCGTTCGGCGCGAAGACCGGACAGGCCATCGACCGTTACCTGCGGGTCCGCGCCCGACACAAGGACGCTAACAAGCTGGAGTCGCTCTGGCTCGGCCAGCTCGGCGGCGCACTCACCACCTCCGGCGCCTACCGGCTGCTTGAGCGCCGCTGCCGTGAGGCAGGTATCCCCCGGATCCATCCGCATAAGCTGCGGCACCTGGCCGCGCACCTGTGGGCCGATGCCGGCGGCAGCGAGGGCGACGCGATGGCGCTGTTCGGGTGGAGCAGCGCGGAGATGCCGCGCCGCTACGGCCGTTCGGCCCAGGTGGAGCGTGCACATAGAGCGGCCCGCCGGGTTTCCCAGGCGGACCGCTTCTAGGCCACAGTGTGACCGAGGTTGCCTATCAGTTCTCCGGGGGCACAACGTAGAGGCCGGGCGCCGGCGGCCGGTTCTCGTTGACGGCCTGGCGGAGCTGAAGCTCAGCGTCGGCGTCGGCCACACCGATGACGTCGGCCATGTCCCGGCGGACGGCAGCCATGTCAACGGCCATCTGCCGGAGGAGCTGCATCTGCTCGGCCTGCCGGTTCGCCAAGTCGGTGATGCGGTGCGCCAGGTGCTCCTGCCGGTCGTACTGCTCACGCAGGCGCGCCTGGATGGTCTCGCCCATGCTGCGCAGAGCCTGCTGGTTGCGGTGCACTCGGTCGCGGAAGAGCACGATGATGACGGCAATCCAGGCGATCGCGGTACCGGCGACCAGCAGCAGCATGGTCGTATGGGTGACTGCGGGGACGTTGCGGACTTCCTCGATGACCGCGAGGACGATGGTGGCTGCCAGGAAGAGTAAGGCGACGCACAGGGTGGCGGCGAGGAGAAGCGACATGCCCCCGGTCCGGTTGGCTGCGGCGCAGTAGAGGCCGGCCCTGGATGAGGTGGGCAGCTGGAGTTGTCCGGTGGTTCCGTCGATGTCAGTGTCGTCTTGGATGCGTTCGCCGGGGTCCGGAGGGTTCCCCGTGGCGGTCGTCATGCTTGCCCTCCCTGGGGGGATGGGTTCGTACGCGTGTACGACTCACAGCTCAATGATTAGCGAAACCTTAACGGTGATCTTTCCCGCACGAAAGCCTGTCACGGGGATCAATTCCCACGGTAAGGACTCCCACGCTTACGACACTGCGGATGACTCACGCAGTGTTACGACGTCCCCGAGACCGCAGGCGAGCAGAACGGCGGTACGGCTCCAAGTACTGGTCCAAGAACGCGGCGATGGCCTTGCGCTCCACTTCGGGCAGCGGCGAGCTGTCAGCTAGAAGCCCGTCGATTTCGCGCGCGAGCGGGTGACCGACCACCTTCGGCGGCTCAGGGGCTGCCTCCAGGCCGAGATCCTCAGGCCGAACCCGGCAGGCGAGGACGAGGAGGTCACGCAGCGGGGCCTTGATGACGGGCGCGAGCTTCTCGAGGCTCTTCACGCTGGGCTGCTCGGCACCGGAGAACCACTTCGAGTAGACGCCCGGCTTGATGCCGGTGGCGCGGGCGAGGTCGGCAACGCTCTCGATGTGCAGGTCGGCGGTGACTGCACGGCGCAGTACGTACGACCGGAACGCTGATCCGGCCTCGGGACCCCACGCTTGGGTGCTCACGTGCACGAACCCTATGGCATTTCGTGGACGAAAGCGAGCCACCCCCCTACCTACTGACCGATAGGCGACTACCTGTTCGTCTGCTGGCGCGATCATGAACGCAACTCTATATGGAAGTTTCGCGCGAGAAAGTCAGCCGAACGGATGACCCCTTCGTGTGTTGCTTTCGCGATGCCACAGCGCTAGCGTCGTTTCGTGCTCGAAACACAAGGCCGGCAGACCCCCGACCAGCCGCGCGTTCGACTCCGCCTCGACCAGATCGACCGGATCACCACAGCGCTCGGCCACACCACCGACTCCGACCGCGCCGCGTTCCTCGGCATCAGCCCCGCCGCACTGTCGAAGATCCGCAACGGCGTCAACGCACCCAGCGAGAAGACCATCGCCGCCATCTGCTCCGCGCTCCCCCGGGTGCCCTTCGAGCGGCTCTTCGTCATCACGACCACCGAATCGGAGGAGAAGGGATGAACCACGCAACCGCAGGCCGCATCGGCGCCCACAAGCGGTGGGGACGGACCCCCGACCGCAGCGCCGCCACCGAGCCGGCCCGCAAGGCCGCCGCCGACAAGTGGCTCCGCGAGATCCAGGTCGAGTTCCCGGATCTCGACCTGGCCACCCAGCAGCAGATGGCCGACAGCCGGCGACGCGAACACATGATCCGCATCGCCCAGCTCCCCCGCCGCCGCAAGGCCGCCTGAGACCCCGTCCGGGCCGCCCGGCCCGAGACGAAACCAGCCCCCCGCATCCAGGCAAGGACGTAGCGGAGGGCCGACCGACAGGAGTATCCCCCATGACCGACATGGTCACCGCCCCCACCCCCGAGAGCTGGATCTTCACGTTCGGCTCCGGGCAGAAGCACGACGGCAAGTACGTCGTCATCCCCGGCACCTACAGCGAGGCCCGCGCCGAGATGCTGCGGCACTTCGGCAACGCCTGGTCGTTCCAGTACGCCGCCGTCGACCGGCCCGCCCTCGACGAGGTCGGCATGGTCGAGCTGCTCCGCCTGGAGTGGCCGACGCCGGCCGAGGACGCCATCACCGAGGCGCTGCGCGGCCCGTGGCTCGCGGTCCTCGCGGACCGTACCGGTGCCGTCTACCCGACGTACGCCGAGGCCGCGAAGGTCCTTTTCGACGACACGGAGATGACGATCCAGGTCGTCCGTGACAGCGCCGAGCCCGTCGACGACGAAGACGCCGAGGGCATGCGCCTGCCCCAGCAGTACTTCGCCGGTGACCTCATCTTCGAGATCGACGCCTTCCTGGTCGACGAGGAGGACCCGGCGCTCGGTGCGAAGGCCCGGTACGCGCAGGCCCAGGCCATGGCCGACGGCCTCAACGCTGCTGGCGGCACCCGATGAGCCCCGTCGACCGCGGCCAGGCCGCCGCCGAGCTGCACGCCTACGCGGACGCGGTTGCCGCCGGCACCGCCACCGTCCCCGCTCTCCGGGTCGTCACCGACGTCAACGGGCACCGGCTCCGCGTCCTGCCGCGTGCGGTGCACAACGTGCTCTGCCGGTGGCGGGTGGCCAGCCCGCAGGACACCGTGCCCGTCGTGCTCGGCTGCGCCGGCTGCGGCTTCTGCTACCCCCGCGAGGGCGGTGAGTCCCGGTGAGCGCCCCGCTGGACCTGGCCGGCATCGCCGCCTGGGTGTCCCGGCCCGGCGCCACCCCCGCCCCCACCGCCGGCGACCCCGACCAGTACCCGCACACCCCGTGGCACCCCCGCGTCGTCGACGGCTACCTGCCCGGCGACCTGTCCACCGACGTGTGCGACGCCACCCGCGACCTGATCGAGCTGGCGTTCGCGCCGGTCCTGGACCTGCGGGAGGTGGCGTGATGCTCTTCGGCGACCTCACCCACCGAGTCGGCGTCACGTTCGTCGACGACGGCAGCCCCTACAACCCCGCCGGCACCCGCCCCGCCCTCACTGACGACGAGCACGCCGCATGGGTGCTCCACAAGTACGGACAGGCGGACGCCGACCACCTCGCCGCCCTCCACGCCGCAATCTCCGGCCGGCACGGCTGGCACCGGCGTGCCGCGAGCGGATACGCCCAGCACGCCATCTGCCGCCGCAACGGCATCACCAGCATCGTCTTCCGCTCCCGCGCGGAAGCCGGCTGGCGGTGGCAGGTGTGGCGCGACGGCGACCACCAAGCTGTCCGATCGGCTCGGGGGCCGGTAGCGGCGACCGCCGAGGAGGCGGTGCGTCTGGCCGATGAGCTGGCGGCCAAGACGCGGGCGGTGGCGTGATGGCCGTCTTCGCGATCCACCACCGGCCCAAGCCCGCCGACAGGCCCGTCAACACCACCGCCGACTACTGCGGCCTCTGCTGGACGCCGCCCCGCCGCGAGCACGGCTTCGCCTGCCCCGCCGTCGCGCCCCGCCCGTCGCCCGTCTTCCGCGGCCTGCTCCACGCGTTGCCGCTCGCTGTCGCCCTCGACGCCATCCTGCTGGCCCTCCTGATCTGGAGCCTCCGATGACCACCAAGAGCCCCACCACCGAGCACTCCGCCGCCGCCCTCGACCCGGCCGCCTGGTGCCGCGACCGCGCACGCAACTACCGCTACTACGAAGAGTCCGAGCTGGCCATGTACCCCAGCAACGACCACCGCGACGCCTCCCTCGTCGAGTGGACCGTCCGCGCTCTCGGCAACGCGGACCTGGAGGACTCCCCCCGGCTCCTGGCCGTCATCGCCGCGCAGCACCACCTGGAGCTGAACCCGACCGGCAGCGTCGAGTGGCTGCAGCACCGGGTCAAGGAGCTGACCGCCGAGCTGGAGCAGACCCGCGCCGCCCTCACCGAGTCCCGCACCCAGGCCGCCACCTACGCCAACGAGGTCGGCCGGCTCACCGCCAAGGTGGCCGACCTCGGGATGTTCAAGACCCGGTACTTCGAGGTGCAGGAGGTGCTCGACGAGGCGCTCGGCACCGAGGAGGAGGACGGGTCCGGTGAGGGCATCGTCCAGGACGTCCGCCTACTCGCCCAGCAGCGCGACGCCCTGCGGCCCGTGGTCGAAGCCGCGAAGGCTTGGGCCGACCGGTACGGCACCACCGGGGACGAGTACCACCTCGCCGCCACCGCACTGTTCGCGGCCGTGAAGGCGCTCCCGAACGACCAGGAGCCCTGCGGCATCTGCTCCGGCTACGGCTGCCCCGACTGCCGCGAGGACGAGTCCATCGACCCGCAGGGCGCCGGCTGGACGCAGGGCGACAACTTCCACGCGGACCGGTCGGAGGTGTCGGCGTGACCACCACCCCGCACCGCATCAGCCCCGTCCGCTGGATCCTCGCCGACCTCGCCACCACCGTCTTCGGCCCCGACCACCCCGGCGCCGACGACACCTGGCTCGCCGACCTCCGCACCACCACCAGCCGCCCCGACCTCACCACCACCGCACACATCCCCACCATCCGGCAGGCCGCCGCCGCCATCGCCGACGTCCCCTACCGGCCCGTCGTCGACGAGCACCTCGGGCTGCTGCACATCGGCCCCCAAGAGCCCGCCCACATCCACGACCAGCTCGCCGCCGTGAACGGCATCAACACCGGAGGTGCGCTGTGAGCACCGCAACCCTCACCCGACGGCCCGCGCCCAGCGACTCCAACTGGCGGCTCCGCGGCCTCTGCCTCTACGTCGACCCCGACACCATGCACCCCGACGACCGCGACCGGTGGGGCCAAGCGCAGGCCAAGGACGTTTGCAAAGGCTGCCCCGTCGCCGAGCAGTGCCTCGACGACGCCAACCGGGTCGGTGACTTCGAGGGCATCCGCGCCGGCCTCACCGGCAAGGAACGGCGAGCCCTCGACAACGCGCCCGCCACGAAGCCGTGCCACGACTGCGGCGAGGACTTCGCGCCGCGCACCGGCGCCACCGTTCGCTGCACCCCCTGCGCCCGCACCCACCACTACCGCAGGACCGCCCGATGAGCGCCGTGGACCTGCGCGTCACCGGCAAGCGGTGCACCTACTGGCTCGCCGCCGAAGGCCGCCACTGCGGCAGCCAGGTCGGCGTCCGCGCCTTCATCCAGGGCCCCCGCTGCCCCCTCCACGACCCCAACGTCACCACCGGAGGCCAGCCGTGACCACGGACATCAAGCAGCTCGCCCCGTACGAGTGCGTTACCTGCGACCTGCCGGAGTCCCACTGGAACGCGTTCGACCCGCTCTACATCTGCGGCGGCAGCCAGCGCCCCGACTGCACCCGCCACGACCTGAACGAAGAGGTCACCCGCAAGCACGCCGAGGTGTGGGCATGACCGCCCCCGCCACGACCCGACGCATCACGCCCACCGCCGTGCGGATCCTGCCCGCCGACGCCCCCCGCGACGAATGGCTGGCGTCCCGCCGCAACGGCATCGGATCCTCCGACGTCGCCGCCATCCTCGGCGTCGCCGACCACAACACCGCCGTCCACGTCTACCGCGACAAGCGCGGCGAGCTGGTCGACTACGCCGGCGAGGCCGCCTTCTGGGGCACCGTCCTCGAGGAGCCCGTCGCCCGCGAATGGGCCCGCCGCAACCGGTCGGTCATTCAGCGCGTCGGCCTCGTCGCCCACGTCGACGAGCCGTGGCAGATGGCCACCCTTGACCGGCGCGTCGCCGAATGCCCCCTGAACCGGGATGTGCGCACGGCGTGCGCCCTCGAGGTGAAGTGCCGGTCGGCGTTCAAGGCCAGCCGGTGGCGCTCCGACGTCCCCGACGACGTCCTCGCTCAGACCACCTGGCAGATGCGGGTGACCGGATACGACCACGTCCACGTCGCCGTGCTGATCGGCGGCAACGAGTTCAAGCAGACCGTCGTGCACCGCGACGAGCGGATGGAGGCGTACGTCCTGCGGGAGGTCCGCCGCTTCCGCGACGAGCACCTGCTGGCCGGCGTCGAGCCCGCCTGGGACCTGAGCAAGGCCGCGGCGCTGTTGGAGATGGACGCGCTCGCCCACCCCGACCGGGTCGGCGAGATCAGCGTCGCCGACGTCGGCGAGGTCATCGAGTATGCCGAGGTGTCCGCCCGCAAGGGTGCCGCCGACCGGGCGTTGAAGCGCTCCCGGGCCGCCCTCGCCCGCCTCGCCGCCGGCGCCCAGGCCGTCACGTTCGGCGGCGAACTTGCCTACGACTTCATCCCCGTCACGAAGCGCGACGTCGACATGGAGCGCCTCGCCGAGCGCTGGCCCGACGCGTACGCCGACGTCGTGACCGAGAAGACCCACCACCAGATCCGCATCGCGCCGGACTTCCGGCGGACAGGAGAGTTCCAGTGAGCAAGCTCCGCGAGCGTGTCGAGCAGGCCGACGGCTGGCCCACCGCGGCCGAGCCGGGTGCCGGCCCCGCGCCGGCCGAGACGCCCGAGCGGCCGACCATGCAGATGGCCCCGCTCGAGGACGTCAACTACGACGGCAACGAGATCCACGACGCCGAGGCCGTGCCCGTCCAGGTCGCCTTCGCCCGGGTCATGAGCGACGTGCAGAGCATCGGCAAGAAGGACCAGCGCGCCGACTCCGGCGGCCGGTACGACTTCCGCGGCGTCGACCGGGTCGTCAACGCGGTCGGGCCGGCGCTGCGCCGCCACGGCGTGCTGATGCTGCCGTCGCGGCTGCTCTCCGTCGAGTACGTCGAGGCCCGCACCTCGGGCGGCAAGGCCATCCAGGAATGCCGGGTCCAGGTCGAGTGGACCGTGATGGGCCCGAAGGGCGACACGCTGCCCACGACGATCCAGTCCGCCGGGCAGGCCACCGACACGCAGGACAAGGCCACCGCGAAGGCCATCAGCGTGGCGCAGCGCACCGTGTTCCTGTCGGCGCTGCACATCCCCACGCAGGACCCCGACATCGACCGCGGGCATGAGCGGGGCGACCGGCCGGCGCCAAAGGCCGCCGACTACCGCGACGAGATCACCGACCCGCGGACCTCGCTGGGCCGGCTGCGGCAGATCCGGGTGGAGTTGCAGCAGCACCGCCTCGCCACCGCGCGGGTGACCAACGAGGTCGGCGAGGAAGAGGCCCTGCTGGACATGGTCGACCGGGTCGGCCGCCAGCGCCGGGAGGTCGAGCAGTGACCGCCACCGCCATCCGTCCCGACACCTGCACCGCCGCCAAGCACGGCACCGCCAGCGCCTACACCGCCCACCGCTGCCGCTGCCCCGAAGCACGCGAAGCCTGGCGGCTCTACAACAAGCGCCGCCGCGAAGGCCGCAACCCCATCCACCTCGTCGTCAGCATCGGCCCCACCCGCCGCATCCGCGCCCTCGTCGCCCTCGGCTGGAACTTCCGCGAACTCGCCCGCCGCGCCGGCTACTCCCGCCGCACCGTCCAAGACGTCGCCTACGCCCGCCGCGCCGTCATCACCGTCCACACCGCCCGCTGGGTGTCCGACCTGTACGAGCGGCTGTCCGGCACCCCCGGCGGCTCCAAGTACGCCCTCGTCGTCGCCGCCCGCTACGGCTGGGCCCCGCCCGCCGCATGGGACAACATCGACGACCCCAACGAGCAGCCCAACCTCGGCGGCGAGAACGACGACCTGGTCGACGAGGTCGCCGTGCGGCGCGCGCTCGAGGGCGAACGCATCCGCCTCACCGACGCCGAGAGGGTCCACGCCTTCCGCGTCGGCCTCGCCTGCGGATTGCCCGCCAGCCGGATCGCCAACCGCCTGCACCTCTCCGGCAGCCACGGACGCCGCATCGTCCGCGAGCTCGAAACCCAGGCCGCCTGATGACGGCCCGCCCTGACACCGGAACCGGCCGGGACACCCGCGCTCACGTCGCGGCAGGGCGCCACACCACGACCGCAACGACCACCAAGGAGGACCCGATGCGCACCACCTCCACCCAGCCGGCCAACCAGCCGATGGACGAATACCACGCCCTCCTGGCCGAGCGGTTCGGCCCCATCGACGCCATCGCCCGCGAGCGGTCCGCCACCCCCGCCGAACTCATCCGGCTCCCGCAGCGGCGCCGCGCCGAGCGGAGGGCCGCGGCATGAGCGCCGCCACCGTCGACTGCCCGCTCTGCGGCTTGACCGTGCTGATCCGAGAGCCGGACCCAGTCGCCGCGGTGGTCGCCGCCGCCGACGCCCTCGACCAGCACATCAACGACCACCACCAGCCGGGGGAGGGGAGGTGATGTCAGTGCCCTGCTTGCTCGTCGTCGGCGTGGGCCTCTTCGTACGCCTCGATCGTGTCGAGGTGCTCGCGGCACAGTCTCCGGACGTGCTCCCGGGTGTATCCGGAGAGCCTCGCGACCTCGGACTGGCGTCGGTGGTCGACGAGCACGGCGTGCACAACCGCCTCAACGAGGTCAGTACGGCGGGCGTTGGCGGTGTCCTGCGCGCGCTTGTAGGCGCGGGCAGCGCGGACTACGGGGTCTTCGCTCATGGTCGTGAGCCTCCCACAACACCGATGTGGCCTACAAGGTAGGCATCATTCTGTCACGTCGTGAGGCCACATCATGTGGCATACTGAAGATCGCTAGACACCCATTCAAGCTGGGGGACCAGTGCCACGGATCCGCTCCATCAAGCCCGAGTTCTTCACCTCGGAAGTCATCGCCGCGCAGCCACTCTCCGCGCGGCTCACCTTCATCGGGCTGTGGACGCACGTCGACGACAACGGCGTCACCGTCGACAACCCGAAGCTCATCACGGCTGCGCTCTGGCCGCTTGAGGACGACCCTCGCGAGACTCTCGCGAGAACCTCCGGAGACCTCGCGAGCCTCTCCACGGCCGGTTTAATCCAGCGCTACGAGGTCTCCGGACGCCGCTACCTGTTCATCACGAACTGGGACGAGCACCAGCGCGTCTCCCACCCGAGTAAGCCGCGCTACCCCCGGCCGCCCGCGCCGCTGACCTGCGAAGACGTATCCGACCCGGAACCCTCCCGAGAGCCTCCGGAGAGCCTCGTGAGTCCTCCGGAGAGCCTCGTCCCTGAGCAGGGAGCAGGGAGCAGGGAGCAAGGAACAGGGAGCAGGGACATCGCGGGCGCAAGCGCCCGGCGTACCTCCGCCCACGCCGACGCGGAGTTCGAGAAGTTCTGGACCGCGTACCCCCGCCACGAAGCCAAGGCAGCCGCCCGCAAGGCATGGGACAAGGCGATCAAGCGCGCCACCCCCGACGCCATCACCGCCGGAGCCGCCCGCTACCGCGATCAGCCCGGCCGGGAGCCGCAGTACACCGCCCACGCGGCCACCTGGCTCAACGCCGACCGCTGGACCGACGAGCCCGCCCCGGCCCGCCGCAGCAACGACCGGGCCACCGGCGCGAACCGGCACATCGACCGGCGCGGCGACAACCCGTTTGCCGGCGGCGCCAACGCCACGTACGCCAGCCAGACCCCCAGGAGCGCCTGATGACCGCCACCTCTCTCCAGGCCGCACTCAGCGCCACCGCGACCGACCGCAACGGCCGCCGCATCGGCGACTGGCCAGCCCGGGTCGCCGCTCACGCCCCCGCCGTCGCTGCCCAAGACGACGCCGCCCACGCCGCCCGCCTCGCCGAAGCCGACGCCGCCGAGATGGCAGCCATGCGCGCCCGCCAAGCCGCGAACCGGGCCATCGTCTACACCCGCCGCCGACCCACCCGCTACGCCGCCGCCAACTACGACCTGCTCACCGCCGAGCAGAACCCCGCCGGGAAGATCGCCCGCTGGTGGGACGCCGGCCCCCGGTCCCTCGTCGTCGCTGGCCCCGCCCGTACCGGCAAGACCACCGCCGCCTACGCCATCGCCAACGACGTCCACTCCCGCGACATCTGGGTCATGGCATGGACCGCCGCCGACCTGTCCGCCGCCCTCAAGCCCGACAGCGACGAACCCCTCGCCTACGACTACGCCACCACCTGCCCGCTGCTGCTGCTCGACGACCTCGGCCGCGAACGCGTCACCGACTGGTGGCTGGAGCAGCTCCAGCGCATCGTCGACGCCCGCTGCGCCAACGAGCGACGGCTCATCGTCACCACCAACAGCGGCGGCAGCGCCGACCAGGCGTACGACGAACTGGTCGCCCGCTACGGCCACCCGATCGTCGAGCGGCTCATCGACGGCGGCGGTGTCCTCGTTCTCGACGGGCCTGCCGTGCGCCAGGTGGTGACCGAGTGGTGACCCGCCTCGACCCCGAGCAGGTCGAACGCAACGAACGCGGCATCGCTGCCTGCCGGGCCGTCGTCGGCGAAGTGCTCGCCCGCCGCGACCAACCGGAGCCGGAGAAGCCGCTCACCCGCTCCGACGAGCTGCTCGCCGCAGCCCGCGCGGAAGCCGCCCGCCAGCGCGACACCCTCGCCCGCCTCCGCCGCCAGACACCCGCCCTCCGCCGACAGGAGACCCAGCCATGACCCAGCCCACCCCCACCACCGTCCAGCTCGCCCGCACCCCCGCCGTCCCGCCCATGATCGCCGAGCCGCTCCTGCCCGGCCTCGCCGCCGTCCCCCACCTCGACAGCTACAACCAGCTCACCCGACTCGTCCTCACCGTCCACACCGCCAGCGGCACCGCCATCGGCGGCCTCTGGTGCCCCGACTGCCGCCGCCGCAACCTCACCCACCTCACCGGCGTCGACTGGACCCGCCCCCTCGACCAGCTCGCCACCGACCCCGCTGTCGCCGCCGCCGGCAACGCCGACCACGATGCCTCCGCCGCCTGCACCGCCGACGACCACGACTGCGGCACCGGACACTGCCTGCCCTGGGACGAACACCGGCTGATCCTCGCCGCCCACGCACGGCAGGTCGACGTCCTCAACGCCCGCATCGCCGACCTCACCGCCCATCTCAACCGGGCGGAGGTGCCGGCATGACCCGCCTCACCGTCACCCTCTGCGGCAGCCTCACCCGCGCCGCCACCGACCTCGCCCGCGTCCACCGCGCCCTCGCCCTCGCCGGCCACCTCGTCCACGCCCCCTGCCCGCCCCTGCCCGGCGAGGCCGCCATCACCGGTGAGCAGCTCGACCGGCTCACCGAGCGGCACTACGAAGCCATCCGCCAGTCCGACCTCGTCATCGCCGTCATCCCCGACGGACGACCGGGCAACGCCACGCACTACGAGATGCGATACGCGAAGCACTTCGGCAAGGCCGTCCGATGGGTCACCGACGTGGACGCCCTCGTCGGCGACGTGGCCGCCTGGCTCGACGGGGCGGAGGTGCCGGCATGAGCGCGTCACGCCGCAAAGGCACCGCCCTCGCCGACCGCCTCTTCGCCCGACTCGTCGATCGACCCTCCGGCTGCCGCGAGTGGACCGGATACGTCAACACCACCGGCTACGGCCAGATCAGCCGCGGAACCGGGCTCGGCCTGATCGGCACCCACCGGGCCGCATGGGAGATCGCCAATGGACCGATCCCGGAAGGCATGCACGTCTGCCACCGCTGCGACAACCGGCTCTGCTGCAGCCCCGAGCACCTCTTCCTCGGCACCCCAGGAGACAACATCGCCGACATGGTCGCGAAGGGGCGCGCACGCGGAGCCGAAGGCGTGACCAACCACAACGCCAAGCTCACCGCCCAACAGGTGGCTGAGATCCGCGAGCGGTACCTCCCGCCGGCCAAGCGGGGCGGGGGATACCGAAGCAACGCGCAGGAACTCGCCCGCGAGTTCGGCATCACCCGCCAGTACGTCACCCAGCTCGTCAGCGGCACATGGAGGAAGTCGGCGTGAACAGGAACAAGGCTCGCGGCACGGCCTGGGAGTCGGCCATCGTCGACTACCTCACCGCCAACGGCGCCACCCAGACCGAACGCCGCGCCCTCTGCGGCACCAACGACCGCGGAGACATCGCAGGAATACCGGGGTTGGTGATCGAGGCGAAGAACGAGAAGCGCATCGACCTCGCCGGCTACGTCACCGAAGCCGAGCAGGAGCGGGTCAACGACGGCGCCCGCATCGGCCTCGCCTGGGTGAAGCGGCGCGGCAAGACCAGCCCGGGTGACGCGTACGTGGTGATGACCGGCGCGAACCTGCTGCGGCTGCTGGTCGACGCCGGCTACATCCGCGAGCCCGCGCCGGTGGTGGCTGAGCCTTGGCCGCCGTGCGCGGTCTGCGGCAAGCCGTCCACCACCGCCGACGGAATCGTCGGCGCCCACCTCTGCGACAACAACGACTGCCTCACCGCCGCCTACGACAAGGCGTACGAGGCCCGGGCGGAGGTGGCGTGATGGGCCGCTGGGAAACCCTCACCCCCCACACGCAGGCCGCCGTCGTCGTCTGCCTGCGCGGCTGGCTCCAGCTCGGCGACGACCCGCTCATCGAAGCCGCCCTCGCCACCCTCGACCCGCACGGCGTCGAGCCCGCGCCGGTGGTGCCGTACCAGGCCGGCCACCGCGGCGACACCACCGACACCCACCTGCCCACCGAGGAGACGTCGTGATCCTGGACCTGTACGCCGGCGCCGGAGGCTGGGACCGGGGCGCGAGCACCCTCGGCCTCGACACCGTCGGCCTGGAAATCTGGCACGACGCGTGCGTCACCGCCGTCCGCGCCGGCCACCCCCGCATCCGCTGCGACATCGCCACCTACCCGACCGCCCCGCTCGCCGGCAAGACCGCCTGCGACAGCGGCACCACGGTCGACAACCGCCTCGGCGAACTGAGCGAGGACGGTGGCCAGGACCAGACGATCGCCACCCTCACCGCTCTCCGCATCGCCCCGTCCCGGCTCTGTGGTCACTGCTTCAGCGCCCGCATCCGCCACACCTACAAGACCCGGTGCGCTGCCTGATGACCGAACTCACGCCAGGTGACTGGACCTCCACCGGATGGGGGTCCCAGCATCGCGTTCGCGCCGTTGACGACGACCGGGTCACCCTCGTTTGCCACCCGGCCGATCAGAGCGCCCACGTCTCACGGCTGGACACCACCGCGACCGAAGACGCCCGCTGCTCTCGCTGCGCCGCCACGCCAAACCTCGGACCCATGCCCGCACCAACCCTCGGCGAGGTGCGGCGCGGCCCGGGCGGCGTCCTCGTTGCTTGCCTGCCCATGTGGGACGGCCGGTCACCCCAGTCGCCCGGCGACCAGTGCTGGCGGGTGCTCGACGCTGCCGGCACGTCCGCATGCGACCCCCTGGACTCGTACGCCGTCGTCAGCTGGCCCGTCTGCGGACTGGTGCCCGGCATCAACGGAGGAACGCCGTGACCGCTCTTGTCCCGCTGCCCGCCGAGGGCGACCCGCACGCCCCGCTGCTGGCCGCCTACCTCGACGGCCTCCGCAGCCCCCACACCGCCGCTCCTGCATCGCGATAACTGACATTCCCACGAACCAGAAAGAGAGATCGACATGGTGCGTCGCTACGAAGATGTGCACCGCTTCTGCGTGAGCATGGGGCCGATCAGCGGCATGCGAGGTGTCGCGGACGAGTTGATGCGCTACCTCGGGTACGAGCCGCGCGACTACCCAGAAGTCGCGAATCAGCTCGCCGAAGCTATCGGTGACGAGACTCTCGACCTCGGGCGGCAGATCCTCGCCGAGCACAACCTTCCCGAGCGCGACTCGGTAGGGCTCGGTGCTCCTGCGGCCATCTGGCAGCGCGCGGCATGACCGACCTGACGCCCCTCAACCGCGCGCCCGCCCCCCGCGACACCCACCTGTCCGACGCCGCCTGGCAGCTCATCGACGAAGCCACCCCCGCCAACACCCGCCGCGCCTACCGCGAGGAATGGGCCCGCTTCACCACCTGGTGCGGGGAGCAGCAGCGAACCCCGCTACCCGCCACCGCGGAAACCCTCGCCGAGTACGCCAGCCACCTCGCCACCCGCACCGACCCGAAGCCACTCGCCCCGTCCAGCATCGGCAAGGCCCTCGCCGCCATCACCAAAGCGCACGAGACGGCAGGGCACTCCGTCGACCGGCGCGGCGTGCGGGAAGTGCTGCGCGGCTACCGCAAGCGGTACGCCAAGGCCGGCGGCAGCGTGAAGCGGGCACCCGCCCTCACCCTCACCGCACTGCGGGCCATGGTCGCCACCCTCGACCCCGACACCCTCGTCGGCGTCCGCGACCGCGCCGTCATCGTCCTCGGGTTCGCCATGGCCGCACGCCGGTCCGAGATCGCCGCCCTCAACCTCGGCGACCTCGAACCCCAACCCGAAGGGCTTCAAGTCACCGTGCGGCTGTCCAAAACCGACAAGGACGGCCGAGGGCGCATCGTCGCCGTGCCGTACGGCTCGAACCTCGCCACCTGCCCCGTGCGGTCCGTCGAGCAGTGGCGCACCGCGCTGGCCCACCACGGGCGGCAGGAGGGGCCGCTGTTCGTGCGCATCGACCGCCACGGCCGCCTCGGACACGTCGCCACCGGCAAGGGCGACCCCGACGGGCGCATCACCGGCGAAACCGTCGCCGCGATCGTCCGCCGGGCCGCCATCGCTGCCGGCCTCGACGCCGCTGCGGCGTTCTCCGGGCACTCCCTGCGGCGCGGATTCGCCACCGCCGCGTACGCCGCCCCCGACGCCGACCTGGTGCGCATCGCCCGGCACGGCGGCTGGAAGGAGGGCTCCGCCGCCCTGTTCGGCTACCTCGAAGAAGTGGACCGCTGGCAGCGCAACCCCGCCGCCGGCATCGGCCTGTGACCCACCACCGCGCCGCGCTGAGCGGCCCCACCGAAAGGACAACCACCGTGACCGACACCGAAGCCCTGACCGCCGCCCGCACCTGGGCCAGCGAGCACGGCCACCAGCAGCCCGACGACCGGATGCTCCGCGCCTACGGGGCGGCCCTGCTCCGCGATGTGGCAGCGCTGATCGACCGCGGCCCAGCGATCCCGCTGCCGCCGAGCATCTTCTCCGCGCTGGTCCGGGAACGGGCCGACGACCTGACCCCGTAGACGCCGAAGGGGCCTGGCAAGGCCGCCCAAGCCTGCCAGGCCCCCAACCGCCCCCCGAAAGAGCAGCCATCCACAGCCAGGCCAGCCTACAACCCGGGGGTAACCGTGACCTCGCTTTGCGTCGCCGACCACTGCGGCATCCGCCACCAGCACCAGCCCGACTGCCCCAACCCGCAGACCTGCCCCGGCTGCCTGCCCCGTCCTGCCGCCGACGGGCTGCGGCTGTGCGAGGTGGACATGCGGCGTCTGGCCGAGGACGCCCGAACGGCTGCCGTGCTGTACGAAGACCTGGCGCTGACGCTGATCCGGCGCGGTCGTGGCGGGGAGCGCGTGGCCGGCAGCAGCACGGGGGCGCCGGTGCCGGATGACGAGGTGATGGAGGCCCGGCAGGCGATCCGAGCCACCCTCGTGTCGCTGGTGCGGATCATCGCCGACGAAAGGGGCCTCCAAACGCCCGCTGACGAGGTTTCGGCCCTCGGTGCATACGTCGCCCACCATGCGGTGTGGTTGGCCGCTCACCCCGCCGCCGACGAGCACGCCAAAGACCTGCGCGACATCGCCGGAGACGGCCGCAACTGGCGGATGGCGTACCCGGCCAAGGCCAACCGGACCTACGCCGGACGCTGCACCTTCGTGGACGGCGAGACCGGCGTGGAGTGCGGGACAGAGGTGTTCGCGCGGCCGGGAGAGCTGACCGCTCGGTGCGAGGTGTGCGGCGAGGACTACGACATCGCCGTCCGTCAGGACGAGATGCGGGCGGCGCTGCTGGACGCCGTAGCCCGCCCCGTCGAGATCGCCAGCATCACGCTGCGCCTGGGCACTCCCGTCGCCTACTCGACCATCGCGGCATACGCCCAGCAGGGACGGATTGAGCCCCGCGGGCAGGACGGGCGTGGCCGCGTTCTCTACCGGGTCGGGGACGTCGTCCAGACTAGACTCGAAGCCAAAGGACCCCGGCGGGTGCGGGAACACCCCCGGGGCGCGGTCAACCTCTAGGAAGGCTGACGTAGTGCAGCTTAGCGTCGCGTGCGGCTGTGGCCGCCAGATGAGTCCAGTCAGCACCAAAGGGCCCGGGCACTTTCGGTGCGGCTGCGGGGTCCAGATCACCGTCGGAGGCCTCCCGGCTGAGTCGGACAAGCGCTGCCCTGTCCGCTTCAAGCGGGGCAGGTGCCTGCGGCCCAAGAAGTCGTTCGAGCCCGTGTGCGAGCGATGCGCCGTCAAGACTGCGCAGGCGGTTCTCCGGAGTCCCCGGCTGTGCAAGCAGATCGCCGACGCCGAGGTCGCGGAGCGATACGTCGCAGCTAGGTCGTTGGCCTGGGAGGAGCAAAGAGAGCGGCGACTGGCTGCGCGGCGGAGGGCGAAGGCCTACGGCACGCACGTCGTCTACTACGTGCTGATCCGTGAGGGCGTCGTGAAGATCGGCACGACCAGCAGCCTGGTGGAGAGGATGTCCAACCTTCGCTTGCAGCCGGAGGACGTCCTGGCGGCGGAGCCGGGCCACCACGCTCTGGAGAAGCAGCGGCACGCCCAGTTCGAAGCGTTGCGCATTCGGAAGCGGTGGGAGGACTTCACCCTCACTGGCGAGCTGCGAGCCCACATTGAGGCGGTGGCAGAGGAGTACGGCAACCCGTTCGAGATGCAGGGCTGGCTCATGGGGCGGATGCGTGAGGCCGAGAAGGACCGGCAACTCGCGGAGGCGGAGCAACTTGCATAGATCCGCAACTCAGAGATACCTTTAGCTAGGTTGAACTTCAGTGTCTTCGGAGCCCCGCCAATCCTCCCCAGGACGGCGGGGCTCTGTCATGCCCGGGCTCGGGTCGGGGGTCAGCGGGCAGGCCAGGCAAGCGGGGCCCGGCCTGCCCGCACACCCGGCGGGAGGTGGCCACGGTGCGCACGTCGTGGGTGATCCTCGCCGGTATCGCCGGGCTGATCGTCACGCTGCTGGTCGTCGGCGCCGTGGTGGTGTGGTGATGCCCCGAGCACTGCGCGTTTGCCCAGCACCTGGCTGCCCCCAGCTCACAACAGGCGGGCGTTGCGCCACGCATAGACGCGAGGCAGACCAGGCGCGAGGCAGCAGACAGCAGCGCGGCTACGACCGCGAGCACGAGCTACGACGCGACGCCCTGCTCAAGGCGTGGGTGCCAGGCCAGCCCTGCCCCAAGTGCAAGCAGCCCATGCTGCCAGGCCAAGAGCTGGACGCAGGGCACAGCGTGGACCTGCGCACCAACCCGAACGCGAAGGCCGACCAGCTTGAGCACGCCACCTGCAACCGAGGCTGGCGCCGAGGCGAGTCACGCTGAGTGACGGCAGGGGTGGGGGGTGACCCCCAACGCCGCAGGTCAGAGGACCGCCGGGGAGGTGGCTCGCTGTCCAGACCCCTGAGTTCTCGCCGGGAGGTGACTCATCGTGACCGACACTCCGGCCGGGCTGGGCCCCGGCGGTAGCGAACTGTGGTCGTCGATCGCCGATGAGTACGACCTGGACCCGGCGCAGAGGGTGCAGCTTCTGGAGGCGTGCCGCGCGAAGGACCGTCTGGACAAGCTCGACGCGCTCCTGCGCGGCGACGTGGACTCGTGGGCGCGGTTGACGCACCGGCTCCAGACCGACGACTACGAGCTAAAGATCGACGCGGCGCTGACGCAGGCGAACGCCACGGCGAACCTGATGAAGCAGCTCCTGGCGGCGTTGCGGCTACCGGACCCGAAGACGGGCAAGCGTCCGCAGTACCGCGGCGCGCGGGGCGCTCAGGCGCCGTCGGTGCCGGGCGGCAAGGCGACCGTGACGGCGTTGGAGAAGTTCCGCCAGGCATCCGGGGGCTGACGTGGGCTGGGTGCCGCTGTTCGACGGGCATGTCCCGTCGCTGGGCTACGAGATCGCCGACTGGATTACCGCCTACTGCTGCCACGGGCCGGGTGACATCGCTGGCGAACCGATTGAGCTGGACCGGGAGTGGCTGCGTTTTCTGGTGGAGGCGTACCGCATCGACCCGGTGACGGGCCGGCGGGTGTACGACGAGGCGGTGCTGTCGCGGCCGAAGGGGCGGGCGAAGTCGGAGCTGGCCGGCTGGATCGGGGTGGCGGAGGCGCTGGGCCCGGTCCGGTTCGACGGCTGGAACGCCGAGGGCCAGCCGGTGGGTAGGCCGGTGCGCACGCCGCTGCTGAAGTGCCTCGCGACGGAGGAGTCACAGGCCGGGAACACGTTCGAGAACATCGCGTTCATCTGCGGCGAGTGGGGCAAGGACAACCACCCCGACGTCTACGGGGCGATCAGCGGCGCCCGGAACTACCAGTCGGCGACGGCCCTGTACCTGCCCCACGGCGGCGAGATTCGGGCGTGCACCTCGGGCTCGGCGTCGAAGGACGGCGGGAAAGAGACCTGGGTGTGCGCCGACGAGACGCACCTGTACGTGCTGCGCGAGCTGAAGTCGATGTACGGCACGGTGAGCCGGAACCTGGGCAAGCGGGACCAGCCGTGGCTGATGCAGACGTCGACGGCGTACCGGCCGGGCGAGCAGTCGGTGTTCGAGGACACCCTGACCGCGTGGCGCAAGGGCGAGCTGTCCCCGTCGGTGCTGATGGACCACCGCGAGGCCAAGGGCCGCATCGACCTCGACGACGAGGCGCACACCAAGGCTCAACTGCGGCAGGTGTACGGCGAGGCGGCGGGCTGGCTGGACCTGGACCGGATCTACCGGAACATGCGTGACCCGCGGATCTGCGCGGACGACGCGGAGGCAGCCCGCTACTACCTGAACCGGCCGCTGTCGACGAAGGACGCGTGGATCCCGCTGGACGTGGTGGAGCGGCAGGCCCGCCCGGAGCCGGTGGCCACCGGCGAGGCGATCGCGTTGGGCTTCGACGGATCGCTGTGCGACGACGCGACGGTGCTGATCGGCGCCCGCATGTCCGACGGGTTCCTGTTCCCGCTGGGCATCTGGGCGAAGCCGTCGGGGCCGGAGGGCAACTGGTGGGAAGTTCCCCGCTCGGATGTGCTGGCCGCCATCCGGGAGGCGTTCGCCCGCTACCAGGTGTCTCGGCTGTACGCCGACCCTCACGAGTGGCGTTCTGACGTCGACTCGCTCGCCGAGGAGTTGGGCGCGGAGCGGGTCCTGTCGTGGGAGACGCGGCGGGACGTGCAGATGGCTGCGGCGTTGGATCGACTGCGCACGGACCTGATGAACGGGGCGGTGTGGCATTCCGGCGACCCGGTGTTTGTGGAGCACTTCGGCAACGCGTACGTGCGCCGCAAGGGCGGGCACAGGCTGGTGCGCAAGGAGCACGACCAGTCGAACCGGAAGATCGACAGCGTGGTGGGTGCCGCGTTGGCGTACGAGGCCCGGGCTGACGCGATTGAGGCGGGCTGGGGCAAGCAGGTCGACCGCCGGGTGGTCGTGTTCCGATGAGAGGTGGTGAGCCGTGGCCCTGTCCACTGACGAGCACGCCGCGGTGACCCGCCTCGAGCAGAAGCTGATGGACGTCGAGCCGACGCTGCGGGCGCTGCACGCCTACTACGAGGGTGAGCAGCGGCTGCGGCAGCTCGGCCTGGCGGTGCCGCCGTCGTTGCAGCAGTTCCTGACGGTCGTGAACTGGCCGCGGATGGCCGCCGACGGGGTGGAGGAGCGTCTCGACATCGAGGGCTTCCGCTTCCCGGGTGTGGATGAGGCCGACGATGAGCTGTGGCGGATCTGGCAGGACAACAACCTCGACGAGGAGTCGCAGCTCGCCCATCTCGATGCGCTGATCTACAGCCGGTCGTACATCTGCGTCGGCGCGAACGAGGCGGACGAGAGCACGCCGCTGGTGACGGTGGAGTCGCCGTTCGAGCTGGTGCACGAGATGGACGCCCGCCGGCGGGCGGTAGCCGGGGCGCTGCGCCTGTACGACGTGCAGAACGGCCGCGCACAGCGGGGCACCCTCTACCTCCCGGACGCGACTGTGTGGCTGTCCTGGGACGGCTCAGGGGGCCGCTGGGTGGACGTGGACCGCGACGACCACCGGATGGGTGTGGTGCCGGTGGTGCCGGTGGTGAACCGGGCTCGGGCGTCGAACCGCGGTGGGGTGTCTGAGATGAAGGACGTCATCCCGCTGACGGATGCCGCGGCGCGGTCGCTGACGAACTTGCAGGTGGCGCAGGAGACGCACGTGGTGCCGCAGCGGTTCGTGCTCGGTGCGACCGCTGGTGACTTCGTCGACCAGCAGGGGAAGCCGCTGACGAAGTGGGAGGCGTATTTCAACTCCGTCTGGGCGTTGGCGAACGAGCAGGCGAAGGTCGGTCAGCTCCCTGCGGCGGAGCTGAAGAACCTCACGGATACGGTTGACCACTATGCCCGGCTGGCCAGCGGGGTGTCGGCGCTGCCGCCGAACTACTTCGGTCTGGCCGCCGACGACGCCGCGAGTGCGGATGCGATCCGGTCGCGGGAGGCGCGGCTGGTGAAGCGGTGCGAGCGGAAGCAGACGGCGTGGTCGGGGGCGTGGGAGCAGGCGATGCGGCTGGTGCTGTACGTCGCGACCGGCGAGGAGAGCGTCGAGGCGCGCCGTTTGCAGACGTTGTGGCGGGATCCGGCAACGCCGACGCGGGCGCAGCAGGCCGACGCGGTGGTGAAGCTGGCCCAGGCGGGCATCCTGCCGCGTGAGGGCGCCTGGGACGACCTGAAGTACAGCCCAGCGCGTCAGGAACGGCTGCGGGAGCAGTTCCGCCGGCAGACCGAGGAGGACCCGGTCGGCGTGCTGACCCGGGCGGCCGGCCAGGTCGCCTGATCCGGTGGGCGTCGTTGAGGTGGCCGCCCGGCACGCCCGGCGGCAGGTAGCTCTGGCGCGACGCGCCGCTCTCGAGGTGGCGCGGTTGTGGGCGCGAGTGGATCGGCAGGTGATCGCGGCGTCGTGGGCTGCGTCGGTTCCGGCGGCGGTGCAGGTGTTGGGGTCGGCGCAGGCGATCGCGGCGGCGTCGTCGAGCGTCTATCTGGATGACCTGCTCGGCGAGTACGGGCTGGACCCGGCGCCGGAGGGCCGGGTGGTCGCGGAGGCGTTCGCCGGGGTCGCGTCGGATGGCCGGGACCTGGCGGGGCTGCTGCATCAGCCGGCGATCACGGCGCTGACGGCGTTGAAGGGCGGCGCGAGCGAGGCGCGGGCGATGGCTGCGGGCCGGTTCACCGCCGACATGATCGTCCGGTCGCAGGTCGCCGACGCTGGCCGGGTGGCTGACGGGGTGGCGTTGGCGGTGCGTCCGCAGCTCAGCGGCTACGTGCGGATGGTGGTCGGCGGCGCCTGCGACCGCTGCCTGATCCTGGCGGGCCGGCTCTACCGGTGGAACGCCGGTTTCCAGCGGCATCCTCGCTGCGACTGCCGGCACATCCCGGCGACGGAGGACGTAGCCGGGGACCTGACGACGGATCCGAAGGCGGCGTTCGAGGCGATGCCCGCCGACGAGCAGGAACGCGTGTTCGGCAAGGCCGGGGCGGAGGCGATCCGGGCTGGCGCGGACATGGCGCGGGTGGTGAACGCGCGGCGCGGCATGCAGGTCGTCGGGCAGCGCAGGTTCACCACCGAGGCGGCCGGTCGTCGGCCGCGGCTGATGCCGGAGCAGATCTACGCCGACGCGCGGGACCGCGACGACGCGATCCGGCTGCTGCGGCTGCACGGCTACATCACCTGACCATCCGTCCCGCAACGGGGCGGCGTACCCGAAACGGGAGAGCACCACATGTCGGAGAGCAGCACCGCGACCGAGACCACCACCGAGGTGCCGGAGGCGACCGAAACGGTCGACTGGAAGGCCGAGGCCGAGAAGTGGAAGACGCAGTCGCGGAAGCAGGAGGAGCGGGCCAAGGCCAACGCCACCGCCGCGCAGGAGCTGAAGAAGCTCCAGGCGGAGCGGATGACGGAGGCCGAGAAGGTCGCCGCCGAGGCGGAGCAGCGGGGCCGCAGTGCCGCGTTCGCCGAGGTCGGCCAGCGGCTGGTGCGTGCGGAGTTCGCCGCACGGTCGGCCGGCCGGATCGGCGCCGATGTCCTCGACGACCTCAACCTGGCGAAGTTCCTCACCGAAGACGGCGACGTGGACACCGCGGCGCTCGACAAGGCCGTCGCCCGTCTCACGCCCGCCCCGGCCGAGGAGCAGACCCGCAAGCCCGGGCCGCGCCCGGACCTGTCGCAGGGCTCCAGCAGCACCATGGCGCTCAACGGCGACCCGCTGCTCGACGACCTCAAATCCAAGCTCGGCATCGCGTGATGCCGCTCCCGTAGGAGGAAATCGTGGCGATCACCGCCGCAACCCAGACCAGCAACTTCTCGGGGTTCCTGACCCCGGACCGGGCCGCCGCCATCTTCGAGCGTGCCGCCCGCATGTCCGTCATCCAGCGGCTGGCGCGGCAGGTGCCGCTCGGCGCGAACGGGGTGGAGATCCCCGTCGTGACCGGCCGCATGTCCGCCGGGTGGGTGTCGGAGGCCGGGCAGAAGCCCGCCAGCTCCGGCTCGATGGCGCTGAAGACCATCACCCCGAAGAAGCTCGCCGCCATCGCCGTCGTGTCGGCCGAGGTGGTGCGGGCCAACCCGGGCAACTACATGAACCTGCTGCGCGAGCAGATCGCGGAGGCGTTCGCGATCGCGTTCGACAACGCTGCCGCGCACGACGCCGGACCGGACGGCACTGCCGGCGCCGGCCCGTTCTCCACCTACCTCGACCAGACCACCAAGGCCGTCGAGCTGGGCTCGACCGCCCAGGCCTCCGGCGGCATCCACGGCGACCTAGTGGCGGCGCTGACGCTGCTGGTCAACGACGGCAAGAAGCTGACGGGCTGGGCGCTCGACGACCGGGTGGAGCCGCAGATCCTCGGCGCTGTCGACTCGACGGGCCGGCCGCTGTACGTGGACCTGCCCACCGACGAGACCAGCCAGGCGGTGGCCCGTCCGGGCCGGCTGCTGAACCGGCCGTCGTTCATGGGCGAGGGCCTGTACTTCAACACCACCGCCGACATCTACGGCTACGCCGGCGACTGGACGCAGGCCGCGTGGGGTGTCGTCGGTGGCATCTCCTACGACGTCTCGACCGAGGCGACCGTCACCATCAACGGCGCCCTGACCAGCCTCTGGGAGAACAACCTGGTGGCGATCCGGGCGGAGGCCGAGTACGGCTGGCTGGTCAACGACGCCGCCAGCTTCGTGAAGCTGACCGAGAACGTCGCCTGAGGGGGCACTGATGGCTGAGAAGAAGACCAGCGAGGAGGCGGTGGCGTTCACGCTGCCGTCGGGCACTCGGGTGTCGGCGTCGAAGGAACTGGCGGACCGGATGCAGGGCAAGGGGTCGGGGTTCGGTGGCGGGGACCGTCGCAGCTCGGACCAGGTGACGACCCTGGACAGCCTCGGGGTGTCGCGGACCAGCGACTTCGAGCAGCAGTTCGCGGACCAGCCGGGTGGCGGCCGGGTTCCCGGCTCGGACCCGGTCGCCGGTGAGCCGGGTTTCCGGCAGGTCGAGTCGGACGGCAACACCCGTCCGGCCCGGCGCAGCTCGCGGTCGAGCAGCTCCGACAAGTCCTGACGATGGAGGGGTGGTGAGGTCCGGTGGCGGACCAATTGGCATCGCTGGCGGACTTCGCCGCCCTGCTCCACGTCGACGTGGCCGACCTGCACGCGCCGGCGGCGACGCTGCTGATCGAGTGCGCCACCGCAGTGGTGCAGGAGGTCGCGGAGCAGCGGATCGTGCGGGCCACCTCGACGGTGACCCTCGAACCGAGCCCGGGCCGCTGGTTGTGGCTACCGCAGCTTCCAGTGGTGTCGGTGGCGTCGGTGACGCTCGACGGCACGGTGTTCGCGTCCGGCGACTACAGCGTGCGCGGCAACCGGCTGTGGCGGTCGGCGGGCTGGCAGACCGCGGCATCGTGGGAGACGGCGGGCACGCTCGCCCCGTCGGAGATCGAGGTGACCTACACCCACGGGTACGCGGACGGGGCGCAGGAGTTGCAGCGAGCCCGGCAGGCTGTGGTGGCGCTGGCCGGCGCGGTGTATGCCAACCCGTCCGGTGTGACCCGGGCACAGATCGACGACTACGCGGTCGCCTATGAGGCGATGTCGGCGCGGATGGAAGCCGCCCCGTACCTGCGGCATGGCCTGCGCCGCTACTACGGCCGGTCGGCTGGCCTGATCACCCTTGGGGGCTGACATGTCGGTGGACATCCTGCTCGCGTCCGGCCGGCGTGCGATTGAGCGGCTGATGGTCGACGAGTGCGTCATCGAGGCGGTGACCGGCAGCACGACGGACCTGGAGACGGGCGAGGTCGTCGACACCGTCAGCGAGGTCTACAGCGGCAAGTGTCGGGTGCAGCAGGCGGCGCCGTCGGCGTCGGATCAGCGGGTGGGCGAGGCGGACCTGCTGATGCTGACCCGGGTGCTCCAGTTGCCGGTGCTCGCGTCGGCGGGTGTGCGGGCCGGGCATCGGGTGCGGATCACCGCCTGCCAGCACGACCCGGACCTCGTCGGCCGGCGGTTCGTGGTGCGGGCGGAGTTCGCCAAGAGCCATGCGACCTCGAGGCGGGTCGGGATCGAGGAGGCGACCTCGTGAAGATCGACGTGTCGGCGTCCGGCCTGAATGACCTGGTGGCGCACCTCGACGAGGTGCCGGAGACGGGCCACTTCTACATCCGCAAGGCCGTCCAGTTCACAGCGAACGGCATCAAGAAGACCGCCCAGGGGTTCGCCTCGGGCATCGCGCACGCGCCCGACTACCCGCGGGCGATCACCTACGACACCAAGGACCGGGGCGTCGGTGACGGTGTGTCGGCGGAGATCGGCCCGGACAAGGACCGCAGGCAGGGTGCGCTGGGCAACATCCTGGAGTACGGCACGGTGAACAACCCTCCGTACGCGCATCTGGGGCCGGCGCTGGACCGGTGGAGCCCCGACTTCGTGGAGGGCTTGGAGAAGGCGGCGGCGGACGCGTTGGAGCGGCTGTGAGCGACGATCCGCACGCCGTAGCGTTTCTGTCCCTGCTGCGCGCCGTGCCGAACCTGCGGGTGTTCCCGACGCCGGACGGCTTGTACCCGGACGCGCAGACGGCTCTGCCGTACGTGGTGGCGTGGGTGAGTGTCCGCTACGACCTCGGCCCAACGCTCGACATGCGGTCCAGCCGCGGCGTGGCCACCGGGACGATCCATTCCGTCAGCGCGAATGACACCGCCGCTCGGGTGGTTGCCGGGCGGGTGCGGGGGGCGCTGCTCGACGTGGTCCCGACCATGACTGGCCGGCGGGCGTATCCGATCCGGCATGACGATGGGCCGCCGGCCCGCGTTGACGAGTCCACCGGCCGGCGCGTCGTCGACCAAGTGGACGTGTACCGACTGGAATCCCTGCCGGGCTGATCCGGCACTACACCTGAGGAGGAGTCGTGCCGGACCTGGTGCGTATCCGAGACCCGAAGACGAAGACCGAGTACAGCGTCGGCGCGCGCCGGGCGGAGCAGCTCGTGGAGCGCGGCGCCGAACTGGTGAAGGACGGCGACGCGACGGACCGGCTGGGCCGTGCCCTGCCGGCGTCGGAGACCACCGCCCCCGCGGCCAGCGGGACGGAGCCGAGCGGCGAACCGGAGTCGGCGCCGTCGACCAGCACCACCACCAAGAGCAAGACCGCGAGCAAGGAGTCGACCCGATGACGTCCCCGCTGCCCACCTCGGTGCCGTCGGACGGCACCCTCCGCATCGACTTCGTGCCGACCCTCGCGGACCCGGCCGCGCCGAAGGTGACCGAGCTGTCCGCCGTCGGCGTGCAGTCGCTCGACGTGTACATCACCGGCGACGGGTGGGCTCCGGGAGGCGACCAGGCGGTCACGGCCGACAGCCGGATCGCCAGCACGCAGGACTTCGAGCAGCCGGGGCGCAAGACGAAGACCCTCAACGTCACGTACGTGCACAACCCCGACGACCCGACGAACAACGAGGCGTACCTGACCCTCGCCGAGGGCGTGACCGGCTACATCGTGGCCCGGTACGGGGTGCCCCGCGCCCAGGCGTACGCCGCCGGGGACCTCGTCGACGTGTGGCCGATCACCGCTGGGGAGCCGATGAAGCAGTGGAACGGCGCCAACAGCGTGCACACGGCCGCGCAGAAGCTCTTCGTGACCAACCAGGTGCAGACCGACGTCGCGGTGGTGGCGGGCCCGTGACGGACTTCGACGCGATCCTGACCGGGGCGCGGCTGCCGGAGGACCAGGTGCCGGTGTGCACCCGCGCCGATCTGGTCGCCGAGTGGCGGCGCCTCGGCCGGGAGTTGACGGAGGCGAAGGCCCGCGACGCCGCCGACCCGCGGCTCGTCGGTGGGGCGACCGCCAAGCTGGTGGAGCGGATGGAGGCGCTGCGCGCGCAGGTGGAAGCGTCGACCGTCGAGTTCCGGCTGCGGGCGCTGCCCCGCAAGCGGTGGAACGAGCTGGCCGACGCCCACCCGCCGCGCCAGAAGAACGGGAAGGTCCACCCTGACGACGTGGCGCTCGGCGTCAACATCGAGACGTTCCTGCCGGCGCTGGTCCGCGCGTCCACGGTCGAGCCGGAACTCAAGGACGAGACGTGGGCGGCGCTGCTCGGCGTCGAGGGTGAGCTGCTCGGTGAGCAGCAGTGGCGGCGGCTGTGGAAGTCCTGCTGGAACCTGAACGTCGCGGACGTCAACGTCCCTTTCTCCGTCGCCGGATTGCTGACGAGCCCGGGTTCCGGCAGCGGATCCGGCTCGCCCGAACCCTCCGAGTAGCGCCGCGGCGGTTGGAGGGCTGGGAGCCGTCCACCGTCTACGAGTACGACGAGCAGGGCCGGCTGATGCGGTCGACGCCGGAGTCGGAGTGGACCGACCAGCAGGTGGCTCTGCTCGTTGCGTTGGAGGAGTACGAGGCGGGCCTGTGTAAGCGCTGCGGCACCGCTCTCGAGGAGTCGACGGATCCGGCGCACGACTTCAACAACCCCCTCGCCAGGGCGGTGTATCTGCCGGCGCCAGGCACGCCCGTGCAGTGCCACTGCTGTGCCGCTCTGGAGCGGTCTGAGCAGCAGACCGCCGCGCAGAACCCGCAGCACCCGCAGGCGATGCTCCACGCCGTTCAGCTTGTCCGGAGGGGGTGAGTCGTGGCCCGCACCGTCAAGGTCGGTTTGGACGTCGACGAGGCCCCGTTCGTTCGTGGGATGGGTCGGGCGGCGGGTGCGGCGGAGAAGCTCGACGACGCCCTCGATGATGTCTCGGGTGCGGCGAAGGAGTCGGCGGCCAGCACGGACCGGGCGAAGGCTTCCGCCGATGACCTCGGTGACGCGGCGAAGGACGCCGGCCAGGATCTGGCGCGGCTGCGGGCGGACGCCGAGCGGCTCGACCGGCAGATCGACGAGACGACCGGCAGCATCCGCGAGTTGGCCCGTGCCATCGCTGCCACGTCCGATGAAGCAGCGCGGGCGGACCTGACGAAGAAGCTGAACATCGAGCAGGGCCGTCTGCGTGAGAAGGTCACGCTGCGCCGGCTCATCGACGTCGACTCGGCCTCGGATATGGGTGCGGAGCTGGCGCAGGGCGTGTCGGTCAGCTTCGCGGCGAAGCTGGGGCCGCTGCTGGCCCGTGCGCCAATGGCCGGCATGAACCCTGCGGTCGCTGCGATCGGTGCCCCCCTGGTTGCCGGGCTAGTGACCCTGCTCGGCACCGCGGTCGGTGGCGCGATCATCGGTGGTGTCGGCGCCGGTGGCGTCATCGGTGGTCTGGTGCTGGCGGCGAAGGACCCGACGGTGGAGGCGGCCGGCACTGAGCTGGGCGCGGACTTGTCGGCAATGCTGGGTCGGGCGTCCTCGGCGTTCGTGCCCGAAACCCTGAAGGCGATCGACACCATCGGCGATCGGGCACTGAAGCTGGAGCCCAAGTTCAACCAGGCCTTCACGTCGGCGTCGCGGCTGGTGGACCCGCTGGTGGACGGGCTCCTTGATGCTGGCGAGAACGCGCTCCCCGGGCTCATGGACGCGATCGATGCGGCTCCCCCCGTCATCGAGGCTGCCGCCGACGGTATGCGGGACCTGGGCGAAGCCGTTGGCGATGGCCTGTCCGACCTGGCGCCGTACGCCGATGAGGGTGCCCGCGCGCTCGACGTTCTGTTCCTTGTCATGGAGGGCGGTGTCCGCAGCGCGTTTGCGCTGGTGGAGGGCATGGCCGCCCTGTACAAGGTGGCGGAGTTGGTCGGCGCGTTGATGACCGGCGACGTGGCTCGCTTCTGGGCGCTGGCGACTGCGCAGGACGGCGCGAAGTCGTCGTCGACGGACCTGTCAGGTGTGATCGGCGAGCTGGGCAACAAGATCCGCGCTACCGGAACCGAGACGAAGTCGGCGGCGGACGCCGCGCGGGAGATGAAGACCGCGTTCGACGAGCTGTTCGGCGGGGCGATGGGCTACGACCGGGCGGTCATCGCGTACAAGGACGGCGTCAAGGAACTCAACAAGGAGCTGCGTGAGGGCAAGCGCACTCTCGACACCAACACGCAGGCCGGGCGGGACAACGCCACCGCGGTGCTCGACCAGATCGAGATCATCGAGCAGCTGCGTACGAAGCGGCTTGAGCAGGGCGAGTCCATCGACGTTGTCAACGGCAAGTACCAGTCGGAGATTGCGAAGATCCGCGCAAAGCTGTCGGCGCTGGGCTATGAGCAGTCGGAGATCGACGCGCTGATCGGCAAGTACGAGAAGATTCCCGAGCAGGTCACCACGCGCGTGGACGCGGAGACGATCCAGGCGGAACGGAACCTCCAGAAGGTCCGCGACCTGATCAGGCAGATTCGGTCGAAGAAGGTGGTCATCACCACCCAGCACAACCAGATCGTCACCCGGTCTGAGGGCCGCAACGTGCCGATCGGTGACGGTGTGGGTGGCCGTCGGTGGGGTGGAATCACCGAGCACGCGCAGGTGGGTCTGCTGCGGGAGGCGGTCATCGAGTCGCCGCGGGCGCCCGCCCGGTACGCGTGGGCGGAGCCGGCAACCGGTGGTGAGGCGTTCATCCCCAGGTTCGGAGACATGGCCCGGTCGAGGTGGATCGCGGAGAAGGTCGTCACCGACTGGCTGGGCGGGCAGGTGCAGTGGCACGGCAGCCAAACCAGAGCCCCGTCCGGCGGCAGCCCGGGCGGTCCGGTGGGCGGGTTCGGGTCTCCGGAGCAGTTCGCCCGGGCCGTTCGGGCGGCGCTGATCGGCGTGTCAGTGCACATGGACGGCCGGACGGTGGGCGTCATTCAGGGCCGGCAGGCCGACATCTACAGCAGGTGAGGGGCGCGCGTGAGCTACGACCTGCGGTTCGTCGACAGCATCTCCGCAACGCCTGCGGTACGGCTGAACTTGATGGCTGCGCCGTGGGCTGTACAGAGCGCGACGGAGTTTGGGACGCCGGAGCTGCGTCGGGCGACGGCGGGGACGCTTCTGACGGACGGCGAGCAGTACCCGGCGGCGGCGTACGGAAACCGTGCGATCACGCTCGTTGCGCGGGTGGTGGGCGTGGACCAGGACGCGGCGGCGGCGGCGTTGCAGACGCTGTACCGGGAGTTGGATCGGCCGTCGAACCTGCTGGAATACCGGCCCTCTACGAGTGAGCCGGTGTTCTTCCGCACGTTCCGGGCTGCCCCCGGCTCGGTGACGTGGGATCCGTTCCTGATGCAGGCCACGGCGGTCATCCCCGCCGAGCCGTTCGCGTACGGGCTGAGGGAGGCCCTGCCGCAGGTGACGGTCTACAACGACCCGGCGGCGCCTGCCAACGGCGGTTACTTCGATGTGGTGTCGCCGAAGGGGGACGTGGAGACGCCGCTGTTCCTCAGGTTGGAGCAGGGCTCCATCACCGACTTCCGGCAGTCCATCATCGCGGTGCGGCGGCGGGGCACCCCATCGTTGATGCCGCTGGTGGCGCAAGCCGAGTCCATGGCCCTGGGCACCGACGCGGCGCTCGGCGCAGCGGGCGATCCCGCCATGTCCGGCTCAGGGCAGAACTACGTGCGGGTCAGCTTCTCGACGAGCACAGCCCTGATCCCTCGTGTCAGCGTGCTGAACTGGCCGGCGGCGGGCCCGGACGCGCGGGGCACCTATCGGGCGTTCCTGCGGGTGCGGCAGTCCAACCCGACTGAGTCAATGACGCTGCGTCTGGAGGCGGTCGGCGGCGGCTGGATGTCCGAGTCGGTGGTGCCGGCGGTGGGTCCTGGCACGGCCGCGGACTACGTCGACATGGGGTTGGTGCAGATCCCGACCGGCGCGGACCCGGTCACCGACGGGTACTCGGGTGTGACGTTGTCCACGCAGTCGCCAGGGTTCCACGTGTACGTGGGCCGCTCATCCGGCGCGGGCACCCTGGACATCGACCATCTGCTGCTTGTGCCCGCAGATGACCGGCTGTGCCTCATCTCGTGGCCGGCCGACAGCGGCCTGACGGCGCTGGTGCTGGATTCGGCACGGACGATGGCGTACGCGGTGGGTTCGGGTGGTGAGGTGCGCCGTCCGGCGCAGCAGGTTCCGATCGTGGGGGCGCCACCGATGGTCAGCCCGGGTGTGGCCAACCGGATCGTGTTCGTGCAGGACACGGGCGCGTTGCAGAGCGACGCGGCGAACCGGCTGACGTCGACGACCGTGATCACCCCCTACTACTGGCCGCGGTACCTGTACGTGAGGCCGGTGGCGTCGTGAGTCTGCCGATTCCTCTGACGGTCCGTTTGCGCACGTCACGTGGTGACCGGCACGTCACCGCCGATGCCCGTGACCTGTCGTTCCGTTGGACGGATCCGGGCGGGTACGCGTCGTGCTCGGTGCCGCTGGATCGGCCGCTGACTGTGCAGCCGGATGAGATCGCCTACTACGGGCAGATGACCGTATACGACGGCCGCACCGGGTTGGTGGTGTGGGACGGCCGGTTGGAGGATCCGGCTCGGTCGGCGGGCACAGACGGGCAGGTGTGGGAACTCACCGGCATGGGCGGGCAGGCGCACACCCGGGACCGGATCGTGCCGCTGATCTACGTCGACCGGCCGAACCCCGGCGGGTTCGATCGGGTCCTGAACGTCACGCCGGGCGGCACCAACTCCACGGGCGACGACCCCGGCAACTCCGGTAAGGACGCCCTCATCTTGCAGTTCCCGCAGGGCTTGTCCATCAACACCGGGTCGAAGGTGCAGGTCCGCTACGGCGATGTTGCCCGCGCCGGCCAGAAGCTGGCGTTGATCGGGTACGCGTGGGACGGCGGCAGCGGCGACGTGAACATGCTCGTCGAGTCCATCGCGTCGACCAACGGCGGTGCGGGCGAGATACCGCGGACGGCGGCGATCAGCACCGCAGGCGGCGCGTACGCGACGCGGGTGGTGGGAACGCATTGGGCGAACGGCCGGAACATGCTCGACTTCCGGTACATCCGTAACGCCGGGGGCGCGTACACGGTGCCGTCAGACCTGGCGTGGGCGTCATTTACCGACATCGTCGTGGTGGCGATGCGGCACAACGCCGACGGCACCGAGCGGACCACCGGCTACTCGACCGCCACGGTCCTCGCGTCGGATGTGGTGGCGGATCTGCTGGGCCGGCTGCTCACGCAGTACGACGGGGTCGGGGCGACGATCGCCACGACCACCCACCCAATCGATCAGCTCGCCTACCCGGACGGGGTCAGCCCGGACCGGGTCCTCGATGACCTGCTGGCGTTGGAGTCGGGGCACACGTGGCGGGTATGGGAGCGCAACAGCGTCGGGAAGTACCGGTTCGAGTTCGTACCCGTCCCGGCCACCGTGCGGTACGAGGCGGACGTGCTCGACGGCTACGACAGCCAGGGCAGCGCGGACGGCTTGTACAACCAGGTGACGGTGCGGTGGCGGGACGCGGTCGGTCGGATCCAGACCACGACGCGTACGGCGACCGCGCCGGCGTTGGATGCGGCGGGCCTGACCCGCACCGGCAGCATCGACCTCGGCACCGACGTGGGCAGCCTGGCAGCGGCGCAGCGCGCCGGCGATAGGTGGCTGGCGGAGCGCCAGTACCCGCCCAACGCAGGCCGCCTGCGCATCGCCCGCCCGATCCTCGACTTGCAGGCCGGGCGAATGGTCATGCCGTGGGAGATCCGGCCCGGCCTGGTCCGGGTGCGGGGTGTGCTCCCGAGGCCGGACGCGCTGAACAACAGCACCCGCGACGGGGTGACCATCTTCCGCATCGTCAGCTCCGAGTACCGCGCGTCCGATGCGGCGGCGACGTTGGAGCTGGACTCGTACGCCCGAACCATGCCGCGGATGTTGGCTGAGCTGCGCCGTCGCGCGCTGCCGGTCCGTCGCCGCTAACCCCCTATGGAGGATTGAATGTCGTACGCGCTGCCCACCCCGCCGAACACGGGCATGGTGCTCGACAAGGACGGGATCGAGTGGCGGGTGCGGGACGAGTGGTGGACGGCGCAGCCGTGCCCGCAGTGCCGCACTCCGCTCGGCACCATGACCTGGTCGGAGCTGCTGCGGGACCGGGGTCCGCTGTCCGACGTGCCGCTGGAGGGCGCAGCCGCGGCGGGTGCGTCGTGACGACTGCCCCGGAGTCCCTGCTGGCCGCCCGGCGGCTGCTGCTGGAGCATCTCGACGTCAACAAGGGCCTCACCCGGGCGGCGGACCTGGACCCGGCGGAGGTTGGCATTGTCGGGGATCCTGCCCACCGGGGCGGCTACCACTGCGGTCGGGACCGCCTCGACGCGGACGACTACTCGGTGCGCGAGTCCGCGCGGGACCGCAACGGCCTGACACTGGACGCGTCGGCGCTGGACGTCGGTGACTTCTCCATCAGCGTCCGGGGGAAGCGGCACACCCTGGCATCGTTCTCGATGTGGCTGGTGGCGCAGTGCAAGGCCGGCACCCCCGACAGCCGCGACATCCGCGAGGTCATCTACAGCCCCGATGGGCGGGTGGTGCGCCGCTGGGACCGGCTTGGTAAGCGCACGAGCGGCGACTCGTCGCACCGCTGGCACACCCACATCAGCTTCCACCGCGACGCCATCAAGGCGGGGCGGGGACCGGTGCCGCTGTTCCGGCGGTACCTCACCGAGATTGGCCTGATCCAGGCCACGAAGACGGAGGACACTGTGACCACCCCTGCCGAGTTCCTGGCCATCCTGAAGGACCCGAAGGTCGCCGCCGAGCTGTCGCGGCTGCCGTGGGCGTTCAAGCCCGCCGAGGCGGAGGGGAAGACGGCGCACGCGATCGTCCTCCAGGACTTCCCGCAGAGCCTGCTGACGGCGAACAACCTGGCCACCAACGCGGACACCCGGACGCAGGAGATCCTGGCGCGCCTCGACGGCCTCGACGAAGAGATCATCGCCGGGCTCGGCGGGCAGCCGGCGCCGGAGGTCGCGCAGGCCCTCGTCGCCGCCGGCCAGGACCCGGCCGCGCTCGCCGCCGAACTGACCAAGCTCGCCGGCGCCACCCCGCAGAGCTGATGCGTCGGGCAGCGTCCGGCCTGCGGCGGCGCGTCGGCCACCGGGGCAGCGCGCTGCTCTTCTTCGCCGTCCTCGACCTCATCTACTGCCAAGCGCTGCTGTTCCCGTCCGAGCAGGCACGCCGCGGGGACTCGCTGCGGTTCCTCGCCGGGGTGCTCCCCCTGTGGGCGTGGGCCGCGGCGTGGGGCAGCGTCGGGCTGCTGTGCCTGGTACAGGCGTTCCGCCCCCACGACCAGGCCGCGTTCGCCGCCGCCATAGGGCTCAAGGTGCTGTGGGGCGGGGTGTCGCTGGGCGGGTGGCTGGTCGGCGCCGTCGACCGCGGGTATGTGCAGGCGTCGGTGTGGCTGGCGTTCGCGGGCTTCGTCGCGATCATCGCGAGCTGGCCTGAGCCGATCAACGAGAAGGGGCGGCCCACGTGGACCCCACCCTTGGAGTAATCCTCGCCGCCGGGCTGTCGGCAGTTGCGGCGGTCGTCGCCAGCTTCATCACCAACCGGGTCGCCGGCCGGGCGCAGCGGGACTCAGCCCTGCTGGAGTGGGCGAAGCAGCTGCAGGCCAGCGAGCAGGACGCCCGCAAGGAAGCCCAGGCGTCTCGTGACCGGGCGGAGCGGATCCGGGACGAGGCCGACTCGGACGTCAAGCAGCTCCGCACGCAGCTCGAATCCATCCAGATCCAGCTGGCCATGGCGCAGCAGGCAGCAGCCAGGTTGACGGACACGCTGATCTCGGTGGCGGCGGAGGTGTGGCGGCCGGAGCCGGACATCGGCGCGCTGCGGCGGCTCGTGGGGAAGCCGGGCACGGTGAACGGCCGGTCGGTGTAGCGGAGGACGACCGGCTCAGTAGCCGCCATGACGGTGGACGTCCCACCAGCCATCAGCGCGGCCAGCGGCGTACACGCGCTCCAGCTCGGCACGGGCGCCCGCCTCATCCGGGTAGCGGACGTGCTGGCTGGGCGCGGACGCCGGATCCGACAGGTACAGGTCCCAGCCACTGCCGTCCATGCGTTCCTCCAGCCGCACGTGCGCGAGCGGCACCACGTCGTCGTCTGGCGCGTACAGCCACGCCGATTCACGGACCTGCGGAAACCCAGCCACGACCAGACCGTACCCAGGAGGTACACCGTGACGAACGAGTCCACCCCGACGCCCACGTCCGAGGCGTCCGAGCCGCTGTTCACCGTCGGCACCATCACCGCGGCGGCGACCGCCGTGATCACCGTGCTGATCGCGTTCGGTCTGCCGATCTCCGACGACCAGCAGACCGCGATCCTCGGCGTGGTGGCGGTGGCTGCTCCGCTGGTCGTGGCGGCGCTGGCCCGGGGCCGGGTGTACTCCCCGGCGACCGTGTCCCGGCTGCTGGACCGCCGCCGGTAGGATCATTCGCGCGGTGCTCGCCGGTGACGTCCCGGCCAGTACCGAACAACGTTAGCGGCCCCGCTCTCCCGGTTCGGGAGGGCGGGGCCGCTTCGCCGTTCCAGGCTGGACGCGGGGGAGGTGAGCGGTTTCCTGAGGGTGGGGCCCGGAGGCCCGGGGTGGGGCTACCAGTAGCCGGGGCCCCACCGGTCGGCCGCTGCCTGCTCGCATCCGGGGTGGGCGGCCTCGCCGTTCTGGCGACAGATCCGGTGCGGCTGGCCGGCGGGGATGGTGCGCTGGCAGCCGGCGCACTGGCCGGGGGTCTCGCAGTCGGCGCAGGTGGGGCTGGTGCGGTGGGTGTCGGTGTCGCAGTAGGTGGTGCTGCTGGTCCAGGTGTAGCCCGCCATGTCCGTCTCCCTCGCTCGCCTGCCTATGCCCATAGTCTAGCGCAGGTGTACGTACACCCGCAAGGCTCTTCGGCCAGAAAATATACGTACACCACACTGGATCAGCGTACGTACACCCGCTAGGCTGTGAGCATGCCCAACGCGCCGAAGACACAGCACCGCAGCATCCGCATCCCGGATGACACGTGGCAGCCCGCCATGGCCCGCGCCAAGGACGAGGGCACCTCCGCCGGTGAGCTATGCCGCGAGTTCCTCGACTGGTGGCTCCGCAAGCCCGGGGCCAAGCTTCCTGCGCGCCCGCCGGCCCAGTGAGACGGGCCTTGTGCCTCGGGCACAGCCCGCTGCACTGGGGATACGGGATCAACTGCCAAGAATTCGCCGCCCTCGTCCGTCGTGCCGAAGGGCGCTGCGATCGGTGCGGCTCCCAGATGCCCCGCCCGAGCATCGAACACGACCATGCCATTGGTCGACACGCCGTTCGCGGCCTCACCTGCCAGCGGTGCAACATCATCATTGCGGCGGTAGAGCGCTTCGAGCGTGACACTGACCCGCTCACGATGGCGTACCTCGCTCGCCCCTTCCACCAGTTGATCCCAGATGTGGTTCCAGGGCTGCGTCCCATCCCGCCGAACCTGCTCGATCGGCCACGACCGCGGGGCGATCCCCAGATCAGGAGCGGCAGGGCGCAAGACCTGGTGGACGTAGACCAAGCTGCCGTGATCCTCGGAGTCGAGCCGGAGGAGGTTCGTCGACGGGCCTCACAGGGGCAGTTAATCGGAGTGTTCCCGAAGACGTCGTGGCGGTTTCGACGCGTCGTGGTGGAGCGGATGGCGCGTACCGCCCGACCGGCCCCCCAACCCGGAGTAGGAACACGCTTACCTGCCCGCCCTCCCCCGAACGCGCAGCGCCCCCGCTCGGCTCCGGCCGGCGGGGGCGCTGCGCGTTCGGGGGTCAGCTCGCCGCAGCGATCCGTTCGGCGCCAGCGGGTGAGCCGGACAGCCCGTCGCTGGTGGAGATCCCGCCGCCGGGTGCGAACCCGGAGGCGCCTCTCCGCTGACCCAGCCTGCGCAGACTGCGGCCCCGCTGCCCTCGGTTCGAGGGTGGCGGGGCCGCTTTCGTTGTGCTCAGTCCCAGGGGCCGTCGCCGAACTCGTCCGCGCACGCCTGCGCCACCTTCAGCGCAGCCCGATCCAGGGCGAGGTTCGCGTCGACACCTGGGTCGGCAGAGGCGTCGTTCGCGGCGTTGATGAGGTCGAGGCCGGCCTGTTTGATGCCGGCCACCGTCGACTCGGCAGCGAGCGCGCCAGCATCGCGGTAAGCGGTGGGGTCCTTGCCGTCGAGCTTGGTGACGGCGGCGCAGCCCCGCTTGTTGTTGGCGCTCGGCGACGGTGACGCTGCGGCGGTGGTCGGGGCCGGCGTAGACGTGGCGGGTGCGGCAGCCGGCTCGGGGTCGCTGGAGCAGCCGGCCAGCACGGCGGCGGCCAGCGCCAGGACGGCGGCGTAGTGGCGGGTGCGGGTCATCCGGGCACCATATCGACCTGCGGCAACGCTTGCAGGGCATGACGGACCGGTCATCATGTGCGACAGTGAACGCGTGATGACGCTGAGCACCCCGCCCGCCAAGCAGCGCGACGTCGACGCCGCGCTCGCCGATCCGGCCCGCGTCGAGCGCTCCCGGGCCGACCACACCGAGGGCCTCCGCAAGCTCGCCACCGCCGTCGAGGTCGCCGTCGGCCGCGGTGCCACCCGCGAGGAGATCCTCGCCGTGGTCTCCCGCGCCGCCGACGAGCTGGCGCAATCGTCCACGCTCGCCGCGACCGCCCGCGCCCGGGTGCACGACGGCGACGACACCTACTGACCGCAGACACGAAGCGGCCCCCACCGTGCTGGTGGGGGCCGCTTTCTGCTGCTCAGATGGCGTACTTGCCGCCGTCGAGCTTGCGCAGCTTGCCCTCGTCGACGTACTTCGGCAGCCACTTGTTGATCGTCTTCATGCTCACCTTGACGCCGCGTCCGTCGAGCTTGCGCTGCATGTCCGTCGGGCCGATGCCATCGACGCCAGCCTCGCGGGCCAGATCGAGCAGTAGCTCCGGCCGCCACCCCTCACCGTCCTGCTCGACCGCAGACGGGCGCAGGTCCGCGACCAAGGCGCCGAACACGTCGTCGAGCTGGCCCTTCGGCATCTGCGACACCTCCATTCTCGCCGTGAAGCGGCGCAGGTTCTCCCGAGCCTTGGCCCGCTGCGCCGACCGGTCGGCGGCGCTGGCCGGCGCCTCGGGCTCCACCTCAACGGCCGTCGGCGCGGCCCCGGCCCTGTGTGTGCCAACCGGGGCCGAGGGCGTGATGTGCGCAGCCGGAACGTCACCCGCCACCGTGCCGGCAAGCGCGGCCAGCCACGGACGCAGCCGATCCAGCCGGCCGCCGTATACCTCCCCGCCGATACCCCGGCCTGCCGGGTCGACCACCGGGTGCCGGCCGTCCGTTGCCACGACGAGCTGGCGGATCCGGTCCGGCAGGGTCCGCCACACCTTGATCTGCCGCACCGCCGCGCCCTGGTCGCCGCGGCGCAAGAAGAACGTGCCCGGGTGCACGAGATCGGCTGACCGGACCCGCGCGCCCGGCATCACGTATTCCAGCTCGGTGTCGTCCTCGACCGGACCGCACAGCTTCAGCGACGACTGCTTGCGTACCGACACCGGGATGGTGTCGATGGTGGCCCGCAGCGCCGAGAACAGCACGTTGACGCCCTCGGCCCGGCCGATTCGCTGCACCTTCAGCAGGGCATCCATGGCGCTGCGCGCCTCCGGGTCGTCGTCGACCTCGGCGGACTCGTCCACCACGATGGTGATCTGCGGAAGGTCGCGAGTCACCGGCAGCAAATCCCCGCCGGATTCGGCGGTGAGGCCGGCGTACCGGCTCTTGCGGTCCTTGGCGATGGCCGCCGCGACCTGAGCCATCAACACCACCTCCTGCGGGGTGGCCGCCACCCAATCGATCGGCGGCTGCTGCACCTCGCCCTTGGCGTAGGGCAGCATGAACGGCACCGCCAGGCCGCCGCCGTTGAGGTCGGCCACCCACACCACCGAGTCGCGGGCGCGCAGAAGCTGGCCGATGAGCACCTTCAGCAGGTTCGTCTTCCCGCCGCCCCGACGGCCCACGAACAGGCCGGACGCCTGCCGCAGGTTCACCAGCGCCGGGGTGGTGTCCTCGTTCACGCCGATCGGCAGGTCATCCCAGATCGACAGCTCCGACGTGTCGCCGGGCAGCGGCAGTTCGCCGGCCAGCGCGTACACCGTCGGCACCCGCACCACCGCAGTGCCCTGCAAGTCGCCTTCCTCGACGCTGATCGCGCAGCCCTTCGGCAGCCGAGCCGCGGCGGCCAGCCGGGCGCCGACGTCGCGGATGGAGGTCCACGAGTCGCCGGAGCCGGGCGCGAACACAACGTGCAGGGTGAACCCGGCCCGGTTGGGCCAGTCGCTGTCGTCGGTGATGGTGATGGGCTGCACCCGGGCGATGCGCTCGATGAGCGCCTTCCACGTCGCGCGACGGCCGGCCGGCTCGACGACCTGCGGCGCCACCGCCTGCCCGGCCTGCCCGATCTGGGCCGGCTCGTCGGCAACGAACGCCGGGGCGACAGCAAGCCCGAACAGGCCGGCTGCCCCGCCGACGACGAGGTTCGGCAACTGCCACGGGCCGCCGATGCTCGACCAGGTTGCCCACGCCCCGGCGGCCACACCGGCGGCGAGCCGGAACGCCCGCTCGGACCACGGGCGACCGGTGGCCCAATCCCGCACAGCCACCCCGGCGACGGCGGTGGCGGCCAGGGCCGCGGGCACCACCGCCGGGATGTCCCACGCCGAGCACAGGCCGGCGCCGACCAGCGGGCCGACGGTGGCGATGACCCCGTTGGCGACGTTCTCCCACGACCTCTGACCGTCCATCGCTGCTGCCTCCTACCTGCTCAGACGTTCCACTTGCGCTCGGACTCGATGGACCCGTGCCGGGGGGCCTCGCCCCGCTCGATGTCGGTCTCGTTCTCCCGGCGGATGGTGCCGCGGGTCTCCTCAGCGGTGCCGGCCCCGGCCTTCAGGTCGTCGGCGATGGACCGGATGCCCTCGGCGACGGGGGCAGCGACCGGCCATTCCGCCTCGGCCCGGGAGGCGACGTGCCGGAAGCCCTGGGAGACGGCGTTGAGCGCCTCCCCGAACTGCGGCATCTCGCGGACGAGCTGGTGCATGCTCTCGGGGTCGTAGTCCTTGAGTGCGGCGGCCAGCTCATCGGCCGCCAGTCGAACCTTGTTGATGTCGCCCACGGCGGTTACTCCTCTTCGTTGCGGGGCGACCGGGGCGGGTTTGGCCTCGGCCACCTTCTCTACTGCCTTCTTCACCAGCAGCTCCCTGTCTGGCTGCTGGGGCTTCTCGTCGCGTGCCGGCTTGGCCGGCGCGTCCTGCTTCCCTGGGGTGTGCTTCGGTGTGGGAGACGGCTTCCGCTGCTCCGGTGCGGTCTTCCTGGCGGCCGGCTTGCCCTGGGCGCCCTCGCGGAAGCCGCGCATGAATCCGGCGAGCACCCCAGGGCGGCGCCCCTTGGTGCTGGCGTCGGCGGTCTTTCGGCTCCGGAGCAGCCCTCCGCCGGCGGTGCGGACCCGGCCAGCCGCGGAGCGCACCCGCCCCGCCGCCCCGGCAAGGCGGCCCCGCCGACCGGCGCTGGGGGCGCCCCCGCGGGCCGGCCCCCCGCTCGCGGATGCCGCTTTCCGCCCGGTTGAGCTGCGGCCAAGACGGCTCAGCAGTCCACCCGCCCGGCTCGACCCGGCTGTCGGCCGACCTGCCGAGCCGGACCGACGTCCTCCGCCGGTTAGCTTGCCGAGCAAGCCGCGGCCCGATCCGGCCCCGCCTCCGCTGGCGGCGGCCCGGCGACGGCCGAGCAGACCACCACGCTTCCCTCCCGCCGTGCCGGCACCGGACCGGCTCGCCTTGCCGAGCAGGCGACCCAGCGGCGACCGGGCAAGCCGGCCAGCACCGGTGCTGCGGGCAGCACCGGTCGTCGCGCCGCCAGCCGCCAGCCGCCGCTGGGCCCGGCGGCGCCACGTCAGCAGCCCAGCCACGATCGCCAGGACCAGCGCGGCCAGCATGGCGTGAACCAGCACGCCCCAGAACACGCCGGCGACCTGCCACAGCAGCAGCTCCAACGCCACCACCACGAGCAGCGCAGCGACGACGACCTTCGGCGGGGGCATCCGCCACGACCGACCCGCCGATCTCGGCGCAGCGGCCTTCACAGCCGGCTTGGCAGGCATCTCCGGCGCGGTGGCCGGCGGGCTCGGAGTGATCGGTTCGGGGTGACTCACCGGGGGGTGACTCACCTGCGGCTGGGTCGTCATTTCCGCACCTCATGGGGGGTGAGAGAAGGAGTGCCCGTGGGGTGACTCACCCGGGGTGACTCACCTCGGGGTGAGCCGAACCGCCAGGCGAGGGCGTAGCAGGTCAGGGCGGTGAGCGCAGCGGTGGCGAGAGCGGCGGCCAGCCAGGTGTGCAGCGCGGTCCAGCCGCCCGCGCCGGCGTAGTTGACGCCGAGGTAGCAGCCGAACGCGACGGCGGCGACCAGGGCGACGTTGCCGCGGACGTTGAGTGCGGCGGCCCGTTGACGGCGGGTCTTCACCGGTGGTCCGCCCGGTACTCCATGACCAGCGCGATGCCGGCCAACGCGAGGGCCAGGGCGAACGCGACCACGGCGACGTCGAAGATGCCGGGCCAGTCGAGCAGGTCCGCGAGCACGGCGACGACGGCGGCCGGGCCGCTCGTGACGGACGCGCCGTTGACGACGTAGTGCCACCGGCTGGGCGGGGTGTAGACGATGACCGGCTCGGCACCGGCGTCGCGAGACTCCGCGACACGGCGGACCAGCTCGTCGACGGTCTCGGCCGGCATGGTGACGGTCCGGCCGGCGAGCGCAGTCAGGGGCGAGTCCTGCGGGACCTGGCTGGTGATGGTGTAGGCGGTGGTTGTCATGATGGCGCTCTCCTTCTGTTGGAGGCGGGGCCCGGTCCGGCTGTAGGAGGTGGGGCCGGACCCCGCAGCTTGGATGGGTCAGTAGCCGTTTCGGCGGAGGGCGTCGAAGGCGGCGGACATCTCCGCCTGGGTCGCCTCGTTGACGGCTTCGTCGAAGCGGGCCTTTGCCCGGGCGAAGTCCGGGCCGTCGATGTCGCGGTCGGCGGCGTCGGTCTCGGCCATGCCGAGGTTGATGAGCCGGAGCACGTGGTTCTTCCGGACGCGCCCAGGAGCGGGCTTCCTGCCGAACATCAGCTCTCCTTCGTGGTCTTCGCGGCCCGCTCGTCGCGGACCAACTTGATGGCGGTGCTGGCGTCCCCCTTGGACGTCCAGCCCAGGCGCTTCATCACCTCGGTCCGGGACGGGATGTCGCCCCTGTAGGTGCGCTTCAAGTCGCGAACCATGTCGCGGATTCGGGGCGGAATCTCGCCCCCGCCGGCCGGGCTGACGGGCTTCGCGCGGTCCACCCGGACCGTCGTTGCCCGCGTCGTAGCGGCCCGCTCAGCAGGCACAGAAACCCTGGTCACGGGCTGGGCCGCCGCGTCGGAATTGGGACGCGCGTTGGGCCGTTCCGCAGCCCCCAGGCTGGGCCGGACCTGGGCCACCGGGTTGGGCCGGTCGTTGGGCCGGATCTGGGCGGCGAGTTGGGCCGGCATCCGGACCAGACCGTTGGACCAAACCTGGGCCGAATCTGGGCCACCGCGTTGGGCCGATCCGAACGCCTGGGCGTGCTCCGCGCGGAGCTTCGTGGTGGCCTGGCGCATGATGAGCCGGACGTCGTCGAGGGCCTGCCGCCCTCGCTCGTCCAACTCGTCGTCGGCGCGGAACAGCTCCCTCTCGACGTTGAGAGTCAGCAGCAGTTGCTCCCGCGCTGCGGCCACGTCCTCACGACTGGCGGCCTTCGTCAACCGCTGCACCTTCCGCTGCGCGGCGACCAACGGGTCCTCCTGCTTGCGCCACCGCGACGACTTGGCCTGCTCGGTGGGACGGCCCTTCGCCGCCTCCTGCTGGGCACGCAACTCCAGACCGGCGTCGACAAGGGCGGCGATGCGGCGCTTGCGGAACACCTCGCTGAGGTCGTCGGCGGCACCGGGCTTCATCCAGCCCTTTTCCACCAGAATCCGGGTGGGGGTCCAGATCCAGTTGGACTCCTGCCGCTCGGCCTTGCCGTTGCGCAGCTCCAGCACCTTCTGGGTCCAGAGCGCGGCGGCCACCATCGGCGAGAAGAACCGGAAGAGCTGGGTGGTGACGTTCCCGCCGGCGGTGGAAACGGTCAGCGAGGCGGCGACAGACAGCGCCCAGATGATCGCCAGGTAAGTGCCGACCCGCGCCTTCGGGTTGGTCTTCAGCTTCCGGATGGCCTGGCGGCCCTGCGAGTAGATGACCACGTCGAACGCAGCGAACATCAGGACGGTCAGCCAGGCGGGGACGCGGAGCTGGTTGTAGACGACGTCCCACATGCCCTCGGTGGTGACCACGCCCATGAGCGCCACGCCGAGGTTCGCGGCGACGTCGTCGTGCTCGTGCTTCTTGGTGAACCGGCGGATGGTGTAGATCGCGACGAGCGCGCCGGCCGCTCCGGCGCCGACGGCGACGTGCTGGGCGTAGGCGTCGACGAAGCGGAGCACCTCGGCGGGGATGAGGTCGTTCATCGCTCGGCTCCCACCATCGCGATGTGCGTGACGCCGCCCTGGCCGTCGGAGGTGTACACCTCGGCGTAGTCGAGGCCGTGCGCGACCACCATCTGCCGCGCGGCGTCGATCGCCTCGGTCTCGTTGCGGGCGATGTACCGCTCGGTGTGGTCGAACGCGGCGCCGGCGGCGTAGAGGTCAGCTCGGTACTCCATGCCGGCCAGCATGGCACAGGCTTGACAGTTTTGAAAGGTCTGCCAGACTTCAAACATGACGACGGCCGATTCCACCCCTCCATCCGTCGCCCGAGCGCGTCGCAGTCTGCGAGACTTGGTCAACTCGACAGGTCTGGGAGGTCTGGTGGTAGGCGACGGCAGGTGGCTCACGCTCGGCGAAGTCATCGCCAACTTCCGCGCGGAAGGCTTCTCCGACAGCGAGTCGACCATCCGGCGGGAGGTGGATGACCTCATCGCCGCAGGCAAGCTCGACTCCTACCTCACCCGCGGGCGCCATCGGCGCATCAGCGCCTCGGGCATCAGGGGGTACCTCCAGACACGGAAGCAAGCCGACAGCCAGAGAGGACTCCACGTGCCCGAGGAATCCACGAAGCCCGAGCCCAGCCCCGTTGTGGCCAGCATCGTCACCAGCGACCTGGGCGTGCTCATCGGCCGACGCAACGACGGCAAGCCCCCGTGGACGTTCATCGCCGGCGAGATCGAGCCCGGGGAGTCACCCGCCGACGCGGCCGTCCGCGAGGTCAAGGAGGAGACGGGCCTGCTGGTGCGCGCTGCGGAGCGGGAGATCGGCCGGCGAGTTCACCCCAAGACCGGCCGCACCATGATCTACCTCGCGTGCCGGCCCACCGGCAAGCTCGACGTGTTCGTGGGCGACGAGGACGAGCTGGCGGAGGTGAAGTGGGCGAGCCTCAGCGAGGCGGAGGAGCTGCTGCCTGGCCTGTTCGAGCCGGTGCTGGCTCACCTTCAGCGCGAGCTGGGAGCCTGACTCCCTAACGCACAGCGGCCACCCCCTTCGTCGGGGGTGGCCGCTGTTTTCGTGTCGAGAGACAGAGGGACCGGGAGGCTCGGGGCCTCCCGGTCCTGGGTGTCGCGACCCGGCGCCAGCCAGGGACGGAGTACCCGCAGGTCAACCTAGGTCACAGTGTGGCCATAGGTCAATCACTGCTTGAGGTCTCTGCGGTGGTCGTGATCTCATCGGCGAGCCAGCCAGGGGGACTCGCCATGCCCATACCCATGTCGTCGCGCCAGATCGCGGACGACCTGACCGCCCGTATCCGCAGCGGGGAACACAAGCCGGGCAGCAAGCTGCCGTCGCTGCGGGAGTTGGCCGAGTTGTACTCGGTCAGCGTGTCGACGATCCAGCGTGCCCTGGAGCTGACCCGGGAGCGCGGGCTTACCGTGGGGAGAGCTGGTAGCGGCGTCTACGTCGCCGAGGATTAGCGCTGTAGCAGGGAGCAGAGTATTCGCAGACTCTCGTTCTTCAGCGACCTGCGTTTACGCACGTCGCTACAGCGCTAAGGGCGGGAGTTCTTCTAATCCCAAGGCCGCAGGTTCGAATCCTGCCGGGCGCACCACCATCGCCGCATGCCCTCTCGCCGGGCGATCTCGACGAGAGGCTCCTGTCGCCGTTCACACAACACCTGAAGAAATGATCCGTCGACAGGGTTCACCGGCTCGCCTGGGTCAGGGTGCCGTCGGGCAGCATGCGCAGCAGCGAGGCATGGTCGGAAAGCACCCTCCTGCACCGTTCGCGTTCGGGGTGATCGCTGTCGCTGCCGAGCAGCAGCACCGCACGCTCGTCGTCCCCGTCGACCGGCTGGGACAGCTCCACGGTGATCATCACGAGGTCGAGCAGCTCGGTGCGCACCGGCACGTCCGGGTCGGCCGCGAGGCGGAGCAGGAACGGCAACGCTGCGGGCATTGCCGCGCTCAGATGAAAAACGCCGTCCATCAGGACGTTGGTGAGCACGCGCGCGGCCTCGGGAGCGGCAACCTGATCGAGCAGCCCGTAAAACAGTGACGGGATGCCGGCGGGGCATCCAGGGATCGCGGACCAGAGGACCTCGGCACACCCCCGCAGCCCGGGATGGTCGCCCTCAGCGGCACTTACCTGCGGATACTGTTGAAGGAACCGGCCGACAGCCGCCTCCTTGGCCGCTGCGTCCACCACGCACATCCGTCAGGCTCCATGTCACACCGCCGGCTCCCGGGAAGCCCCGGCTGGCACTGTCCCCCGGCCGAGCCCGGTTCGCAAGTACGAAGAGGTCGTGGTCCCAACGTGGATCGCGCAACCTCGACCCGCCTGGGTTCACGCCGTTCCGGCGCCGACGTCGGCCAGGCTTGAGGGCGACGTCATGTGGCGCCGCGCAGGCGACGACTACGACACGTGGCCGCGGCGTCGGGGCGGTCACCCGAGCCGGACGTCGAGGGTGGGGAAGTCGTACCAGCTCAGCTCGAAGGACGACGCGGCCTCCGGGACCACCGGGTAGACGGCCCAGCTGTTGATCTGCTCGCCCGGCCCGATGCTGAAGGACTGACCGGCCCGCGTCGTGGCGCACCAGGTCCGCTCGGGACGTACGGTCCGACCGTCAGACAGGGTGAGGTGTGAGGAGACCAGGTCGACGTCAACGGTCGGGCAGCTCACCGGCCACGCGACCCGCGAGTCGTTGCGGTACCTGATGTTCAGCCGCAGCTTTCCGCCGCTGGTCTCGGCGCTGACCAGCGTGACGCCCAGCGACGCCTGTTCGTAGATCGGCCGGTCGAGCCGGTACGTCCGGGGCGTGGGCTGCGCCTGGCTGGGCGACGCGGACGGGCCCGACGACGCCGACCGGCCGGGGTCGACGTTCCCGGATCCGGTCGACGGACGGCCGGTGCTGCCGGTGACGGCGGCGGTGGGGTCGGACTGCCGGGTCGCGGTGCGGTCGGCCAGGTACGCGCCGCCGAGGGTGCCGATGACGGCGAGGCCCGCCGCCGCCACGATGACGCCGAACAGGCCCACGTACCTCTTCACGGTCGGCTCCTGGCTGGTGAGGCGGCGATGGCGTGAAGGTAGCACCGGGGTCGAAATGGGACGGTGCGACGCCTGCGCCCGCCGACTGGCCCGTGCCGTTCGCGAACCGGGAGCTGGCGGCGCTCGTGCGGCACGTCGACCGGGAGGCCGTCCACCACCTCGTCGAGGTCACGCTGCTGCGCGACCTGAACCTGCGACCGGGCTGAACCCGGCGGGCGCGCGCTCCCGCCGGCCGGTGCCATATGCTGCGCCGGCTGTCACGGGGCACGGGGAGGGCGACATGCGACGCTGGCTGGGCGTCACGTTTTCGGCCGCGCTGGTCGCGGGGGTGCTGAGCGGGTGCGGCACACCGGCGGGCACCGACGGCGACCTGACCGACGACTGGCGGCCGGTCGCCGAGGCCCGCCAGTTCGTGCCGCAGGCAGGCGAGTGCCACGTGATCGCCGAGGCGACCGCCTATCTGACCAGCCATCAGCCAGTCGACTGCGCGAAGCCCCATCTCGTCGAGACGTTCCACATCGGCACGTTCACCGGTGAGATCGCCGCGCGCCCGATCCCGCCCCGCGTCGGGTCGGCGGCGATGCGCGTCGCGTTCGCCGACTGCGACGCTAGGGCGAAGACGTTCGTCGGCGGCGAGTGGCGCGGCGCACGGTTGTCGGTGCAGGTAGCCCCCGCCTCGCCGCCCGGCTGGTCGGGCGGCAGCCGGTGGTACCGCTGCGACCTGTTCGAAGTGCCCGCGATGAACGACGGCTACGACGGCACCGCCAACCGGTCGGGCAGCCTCCGGGGCGTGCTGAAGGTGCCCAACCCACTGGCGTACGGCTGCGGGGAGGAGGACGACTGGGGGCGCATGCGGGCGGTCGCGTGCTCGAAGCCGCACCGGTTCGAGTACGCGGGCATCTGGACCGCCCCGGACGGCCGGTACGACGACGCGACGAAGGACGAGGACGCGATCCACGCGAAGTGCCGGACGGTCATCGCCCGATACGCGAAGGTGCCGGTCGACGGCATGCTCCGCTACCGCACCGGCACCTCGTACCGGTTCCCGTCGGAGGAGGCGTGGGCACGTGGTGACCGGGGGGTGCGCTGCTGGTTCTGGTCGGGTGGACGGAAGCTGACCCGGTCGATCGCCGGCGGTGGCACCAGGGCCCTGCCGGTCAACTGAGCGCCCGGCCGACAAATTGACGTGACAGCACTGCCGGCTCGTGGCCAGCATCGAAGGATGGCGGGGTCCCGACCGGCGGAGCCGGACATCGTGCGCTACTACACCGACGTCTTCGTGGAGGCGGACCGGCTGGAGCGCACCCCGCTGGGGCGGCTGGAGGGGCTGCGCACCCGCCAGGTCCTGACCCGGCTGCTGCCGCCGGCACCGGCGACGGTGCTGGACGTCGGCGGCGGCCCCGGCGCGTACGCGGGGTGGCTGGCGGCCTCCGGTCACCGGGTGCACCTGGTCGACCTGGTCCCCGTGCACGCGGCGGCGGCCCGGCGCGCGCACCCCGGGGTGAGCGCCACGGTCGGCGACGCGCGGCGGCTGCCGCTCGCCGACGGCTGCGCCGACGTGACCCTGCTGCTCGGGCCGCTCTACCACCTGACCGGTCGCGCGGACCGGGTCGCCGCACTGCGCGAGGCGGCCCGCCTGACCGGCCCGGCGGCCTGGTGGTCACGGCGACGATCAGCCGGCAGGCATCGCTGATGGATCTCACCCGGCAGGGGCGGGTGGACGACCACACCCGTCCCGCCCTGCTGCGCACTTACGCGACCGGCGCCAACGACGCGGGCAGCGGCTTCACCACCGCCTACTTCCACCGGCCGGACGAGGTGGTCGACGAGTTCGAGACGGCCGGACTCCCCCGGCCAGACCTGTACGGCGTCGAGGGTCCGCTGTGGCCGCTGCTGGCGGTAACGGGCGGGCCGGAGTCCGACGGGCCGCTGTTCGCGGAGGTGTTGCGCTGCGCGACGCTCTTCGAGCGCGATCCGGAGGTGATCGGCGCCAGCGGGCACCTGCTGGCGGCGGCGCGACGCGGAGCCGACCGGGCCGGCGGCTGAGGGGCGGCGGCGAGCACGGCTCGGAGCCGACCGGCCCGGCGGTGACGCAGGTTGCCGACAGCCGCGGAGCCCGACGCCGGCTGACGGAGGACGACTGGTTGACGGACCGGCGACGCGACGCGCACCGAGGGTGATATCTGGGCGATCCTCGTGTTATTCTCCGGCTTCGATCTCCGCCGCGCGGACCCGGATCGGGTCGTTGTCGCAGAAGGACGCCTCTCCCCGATGCCGGCCGTTGCCGTTCCGAGCACGTCGCCGACCACGCTGGACACCCCGGCCGGCGGCGCGTTCACCGTCATCTTCACCAGGCTGCCGGCGCTGCTGCGCCTGACGTGCGGCGGGCGTCATGACAGCTGGTGCGGGGTCGGCGACGCTCGTGGTGAGATGCCCGTCTGCAGGGGAGGTCATGACGATGCACGATGACGCGTCCCCCTTCTTCATCGCCCCGCACCGCTTCGGCGGGACCGACGACGTCGCTCCCGTGCTGGACCGGCGGCACGAGCTGGTCCCGGAGGCGGGCGAGCGGGTGCTCTCCCGGCACCGGCTGCACGCCTCGGGGCACCTGCTCGGCCCCACGGAGGCGCGGCGGCGGTGGGCGCTGCCCGCGCCGGTGGCGGTGACCGTCACCGACCGGCGGATCGCGTACGTCGGGGACGGGCCGCGGCTCGCCCTGGCCGACGGGGCGGGCGCCGGCGCCCGGCACCGCCGGGTCGTCCGGCTGCCGGGACTGGTCAGTGGCCAGATCCGCTGGCAGTGGCCGTCCCGGCTGGAGCTGCTGCCGCCCGGGTCGGACGAGCAGGCCCGGCTGCTGGTGGTCTGCGACGCGCTGCGCACCATCCAGCAGCCCGCGCTCGGCTTCGCCGGCCCCGCCGAGGAGGTCGCCGGGCTGGCCCGCCGGGTGCGCCGGGCGGTGGCCGCGTTCCGGCTGGCCCACCCCGAGCTGGTGGACCTCTCGCCGCCCGAGCGGGACGTGCTGGCGGTGCGGGCCGGGGGCGGGTTGTCCGCCGGCGTCGCCCGGATCACCCTGCCGGGGTCGCTGCCGGTGGAGTTCCGCTCCCGGGACGACTACTACCAGCGGGGACGCTTCGACCGCGGGTGGCACGGGCCCGCAGCCGGCGCAGCATCCGGGCATCGGTGAAGCCGACCGTGCGGGCGGCCGCCTCCACGGTGGCGCCGTGCCCGATCAGGTGCTCGGCGCGCTCCACCCGCAGGGTCTGCTGGTAGCCGAGCGGGGTCAGCCCGGTGGCCTGCCGGAAGAGCCGGGTCAGCGTCCGCTCGGCCACCCCGCCCGCGGCGGCCAGGTCGGCCAGCGGCAGCGGCTCGGCGAAGTGGTGGTCGATCAGGTCCTGCACCCGGTGCACCGCGTCGGACGGGTGCGACCGGTGCCGCATCATGGCGCTGGCCTGCTGCTCGTGGCCGTTGCGCCGGGAGTGGACGACGAGCGTGCGGGCGATCCGGGCCGCCGCCGCCGGGCCGTGCCGGGTGGCCACGAGGTGCAGCGCCACGTCGATGCCGCTGGCGATGCCGGCCGAGGTGACCACGCGGTCGTCGACCACGTAGAGCACGTCGCGCACCACCCGCGCCGCCGGGAACCGCCGGGCCAGTTCGTCCTGCACCTCGTGGTGGGTGGTGCAGCGGCGGCCGTCGAGCAGGCCGGCCCGGCCGAGGGCGTACGCCCCGGCGCAGACGCTGGCGACGGTGCCGCCCGCGGCGTGGTGGTCGGCCAGCCGCCGCAGGTCGTCCGGCCCGACCGGCCCCTGCGGCCCGTGCGCGCGGGGCCGCCACCCGGGCACGACCACCAGGTCGTCGCGGGTCAGCTCGGGCCACTTCAGCCCGGCCACCAGCGGTACGCCCTGCACGGTCGGCACGACCTCCCGGTCGGCGACGTAGTGCAGGCGGTAGTCGTGCCCGAGGTCGGCGGCGGTGGAGAAGACCTGGGCCGGCCCGGCGAGGTCCAGCAGGTGCACTTGCGGGACGAGCAGGAAGACGACCCGGGCCATCGGCTCAACCCCGTACGCCGGCCGGGACCGCGCCGGTCACCTCGGCGACGGTGCGGACGGTGGCGAAACGGCCCGCGAGGGCGTACTCGGTGCGGGCGATCATGTCCTCGTTCGACAGGGTGCGCGGGTCGGCGAGGACCTCCTCCAGCGTGGCGGTGGCCGGCAGGTCCCGGTGCGGGGTCGGGAAGGTGACCGTCGCGTCCGTCACGAAGGTCACCTCGTAGCCGAGGTCGCAGCCGACCCGGACGGTGGTCTCGACGCACTGCTCCGTGCGGATCCCGCAGACGGTGATCTCGCGGACGCCCGCCATCGTCCGGGTCTGCTGGAGGTTGGTGGTGGTGAACGCGTTGTGCGACGTCTTCACCAGCGTCGGCTCCCCCGGGGCCGCCGACAGGCCCTCGATCAGCCGCACGTGCCCGCCGGCCGGGTCGAAGACGCCGCCGCTGCCCGGCTCGGCGTGCAGGACCCAGACGACCAGGTCACCGCGCTCGCGGGCCGCGTCGACCAGCCGGCCGACCTGGGCGACGATGTCGGGGTTCGAGGCGTACGCCCAGATCGGGCGCTGCCGGAAGGACTACTGGACGTCGATGACGACGAGTGCTGCTCTGCTCATACGGTGAATCCTGACCGGAAGGACGCCGACACGTCAGACACCATCCCGCCCCACCCCGGACCGATCCAGCCACCCCCGTCCCCGCCCCCACGCCCCACCCCACCCCCACGCCCCCCGCGTCCCTCCACGCGGCGATCTTGCACTTTCGGCCCCCGCTTCGCGCCTTTTGCCCGACATGTCGGGGCCGGAAGTGCAAGATCGCGGAGGGCGGGGGCGGGGGCAGGGGCAGGGGATGTGGTGGGTCAGGGGGTGGCGGGGCGGCGGGCGGGGGCGTCGAGGGCGGCGGCCTCCTCCAGGGTGGGGGCGGTGCCGCCCAGGTGTGCCGGGAGCCACCAGGTGTCGTCGGGGCCGGCGGGCTGGTCCGGGTACTCCCGCTGGGCCCGGTCGACCAGCGCGCTCAGCCGCGTCTTCAGGTCGACGGTCATCGCGTTGGCGTCCGGGTAGGCGGCCGGGTCCATCGGCTCGCCCACCAGGATGGTGATCGGGGTGTGCCGGCGGGTCAGGGTGCGCGGCCGGCCCTTGGTCCAGAGCCGCTGGGTGCCCCAGAGCGCCACCGGCAGCACCGGCACGCCGGCCTCGGCCGCCATCCGGGTGGTCCCGCTCTTGAGTGCCTTGACCGTGAACGAGCGGCTGATCGTCGCCTCGGGGAAGACGCCGACCACCTCGCCGCGCCTGAGCGCGCTGACCGCCGTCGCGTACGACCCGGCGCCCGCCCGCCGGTCCACCGGGATGTGCCGCATGCCGCGCATCAGCGGGCCGGACACCTTGTGCGTGAACACCGACTTCTTGGCCATGAACCGCACCAGCCGCCTCGACGGGTGCGCGCCCAGCCCACAGAAGATGAAGTCCAGGTAGCTGACGTGGTTGCTGGCCATGACCGCCCCGCCGGTACGCGGGACGTGGTGGTCGCCCTCGATGGTGATCTTCAGGTCCAGGACCCGGAACATCGTCTTGGCGGCGGCGATCACGGGCGGGTACACGAGTTCCGGCATTGCGCGAACTTACCCTGCCGACCTGAGCCGCACGCCAGCCCGCCGACCGGTGGCGCGTGGGTCACCGAGCCGGCGCCGCCGCCGGCCACGGTACGGCCGGCCGGCGGGGCGGCGGCCCAGGGGGCGCCAGGACGGGGTTCCGGCGGTGCCGTTCGTCGCCGACCGTGCGGCACCCGTCTTACCGCTGCCGGACCCGGCAATGGCCACGACGAGGAGGAACGTGGCGCTCGCCGTCGCGGCCGTGTTCCTCCTCG
>NZ_JBFAAF010000012.1:0-135700 GCF_040639595.1 Micromonospora sp. NPDC023814 | reverse complement strand
TGGACCAGGCGGCGCAGCGGCCGGGCCCCGTAGATCGGGTCGTAGCCGTGCTCGGCGAGCCACCCCCGGGCGGCGTCGGTGATGTCCAGGCCGAGCTGCTGCGGGCCCTCGCCGCGCTGCGGGACGCGCCGTCCCCCTGCGGCGCACTGCTCGTCGTCGACCTGCACGTCCCCGGCGCCACCGCCGAGGGGCCCGGCCACGCCACCCGGGAGGCCGTGACGGCCGAGGTCGCCCGTCGCGTCCGCGCCGTCGTCGGCCCCGGGGACCTGCTCGCTGACCTCACCGCCGCCGGCTTCGCGGTGGTCACCGGGACCGGCCCCGTGCTGGCGTACGCGCTGGGCACCCGGCTGCTCGCCGCGCTCACCCAGCCCTACCAGGTGCCGGGCGGGGTGCTGCGGCTGCGGGCCAGCGTCGGGCTGGCCGAGGTCGCCGGCACCGCCCCGGAGGACCTGCTGCGCCAGGCCGACCTGGCCCGGCGGCGGGCCGTGCAGCTCGGCCGGGACCGGGTCGAGTGGTACGACGCCTACCTGGAGGAGCAGCTCGTCCGCCGGCTGGACCTGGAGCGGGAGCTGCCCGGGGCGGTCGCCCGGGGCGAGCTGGACCTCGTCTACCAGCCGGTGCTCGATCTGGCCGACCGGCAGCCCGTCGGCACGGAGGCGCTGCTGCGCTGGCGCAGCCCGGTCCTCGGCACGGTGCTCCCGGCCGAGTTCCTGCCGGTGGCCGAGGACCTCGACATCGTGGGCGAGCTGGGCTGCTGGGTGCTGGACCGGGCCTGCCGGCAGCTCGCCGCGTGGTCGGCGGGGAGCCGACAGTTCTGGATGGCGGTCAACGTGACCGTCCGGGAGCTGGCCGCGCCCGACTTCGTGCCCCGCACGGCGGCGGTGCTGGACGCGTACGGGGTGCCGCCCGACCGCTTGGTGGTCGAGGTGGCGGAGCCGAGGGTGGCCGGCGAGCTGCCGACCGTGGTGGCCCGGCTGGCCGGGCTCCGTTCGCTGGGCATCCGCACCGCGCTGGACGACTTCCGGGCCGAGCACGCCTCGCTCGCCCAGCTCCGCCGGCTGCCGATCGACCTGCTCAAGGTCGGCCCGCAGCTGGTGGACCCGGCGGACCCGCAGCGCCCGCTGATCGACGTGGTGGTGGCCGTGGGGGACCGGTTGGGGCTGGACATCGTGGTGGAGGAGCTGGAGGTGCCGGGCCTGGTCGACGGCGCGCGCCGGGCCGGCTGCCGCTACGGGCAGGGCTTCGCGCTGGCCCGCCCGGCCACCGCGGAGCGGGTGGAGGCGTACTTCGAGGAGTTCCCGTCGGCGTCGCGCTGACCGCTGCGGGCCGGGACGGACCCGCGCCCCGGAACCGGTGCACTGTCCCGGGGCGGTGCAGTTGACCGCCCGGCCCGTGCCGCGCCGCGTGAACGACGTCTTCGCCGACTGGCGGCGGCCCTGCCCCGGCTTCCCGCGGGGGCAGGGCGCACGCCGCGCCCGTAGTTGAAGATTTTCGCAAGTGCTAAAGTTTGCAATCGGATGTGACGTCGCGTGACGGAGGCTGACGTGTCGGTACCGCTCTACCAGGCGAAGGCGGAGCTGTTCCGCACCCTCGGTCACCCGGTGCGGATCCGGGTGCTGGAGCTGCTCCAGGACGGGCCGAAGCCCGTCCGCGACCTGCTGGCGGCGATCGACGTCGAGGCGTCCAACCTCTCCCAGCAACTCGCCGTGCTCCGCCGCGCCGGCATGGTCACCTCCCACCGGGACGGCCCGCTGGTGATGTACGCGCTCAGCACCCCCGACGTCGCCGACCTGCTGGCCGCCGGACGGCGCATCCTCGGCGCCGTCCTCACCGACCGGGACGGGCTTCTCGACGAGCTGCGCGCCGACGGGCGGGACCGGTGAGCCAGGGGCTTGCGCTCCGCGACCGGTTCCTCGGGCTGCTGCCGCAGCGTGCCGACTGGTCGGCCGTGCGCCGCTCGCCCCGGCGCGATCTGCTCGCCGGGTTGACCGTGGCGGTGGTGGCGCTGCCGCTGGCCCTGGCCTTCGGCGTCACCTCCGGGCTCGGCGCCCAGGCCGGCCTGGTGACGGCGGTGGTGGCCGGCGCGGTCGCCGCCGTCTTCGGCGGCTCCCACCTCCAGGTCTCCGGGCCGACCGGCGCGATGACCGTGGTGCTGGTGCCGGTCGTCCAACAGTTCGGCACGACCGGGGTACTGATGGTCGGTGCGTTGGCCGGGCTGATCCTGATCGCACTGGCCCTCGCCCGCCTCGGCCGGTACGTCCACTACCTGCCCGTCCCGGTGATCGAGGGATTCACCGCCGGCATCGCGGTGGTCATCGCCCTGCAACAGGTGCCGGCGGCGCTCGGGGTGTCCGACGCGCACGGTGACCGCGTCTGGGCCGTGGCCGCCGACGCGGTCACAAGGTTCGTCGCGGACCCGCGGCCGGTCCCGGTCGCGATGGCCCTCGGCGTGGCGGCGGTGATGCTGCTCGGCGCCCGGTGGCGTCCCGGCTGGCCGTTCTCCCTGCTCGGGGTGGCCGCCGCGACCGTCCTGGCCGAGACCGCCCCGGTCGAGCTGGCCCGCATCGGCGCCCTGCCCGCCGGCCTGCCCGCGCCCTCGCTGAGCTTCCTCGACCTCGACGCCGTCGGGGCCCTGCTGCCCTCCGCCCTCGCGGTCGCGGCGCTTGCCGCGCTGGAGAGCCTGCTCTCCGCCACCGTGGCCGACGGGATGACCGTCGGCGGGCGCCACGACCCCGACCGCGAGCTGTTCGGCCAAGGGCTGGCCAACCTCGCGGCCCCGGCGTTCGGTGGGATCCCGGCCACCGCCGCCATCGCCCGTACGGCGGTGAACGTGCGGGCCGGCGCGAGCTCGAAGCTGGCGGCGCTCACCCACGCCGTGGCCCTCGCCGGGATCGTGCTGGCCGCCGCGCCGCTGGTCGGCCGGATCCCGCTCGCCGCCCTGGCCGGCGTCCTGCTGGCCACCACCGTTCGGATGGTCGAGGCCGGGTCGCTCTGGGCGCTGGCCCGCGCCACCCGGGGCGACGCCCTCGTGCTGGTGCTCACCTTCGTGGTCACGGTGGCGCTGGACCTGGTCACCGCCGTCGCGGTCGGGGTGGGCGTGGCGATCGTGATCGCCCTGCGCGCGGTGGCCCGCACGGCGCGCGTGGAACAGGTTCCCCTCGATTCCGGCGAGCACAGCGCCGAGGAACACGCCCTGCTCGCCGACCACATCGTGGCCTACCGGCTGGACGGCCCGCTCTTCTTCGCCGCCGCGCACAGCTTCCTGCTCCAGCTCTCCGACGTCGCCGACGTGCGCGTGGTCATCCTGCGGATGTCCCGGGTGACCACCCTCGACGCCACCGGCGCGCAGGTGCTGGGCGACGCCATCCTCCGGCTGCAGGAGCGCGGGATCACCGTGCTGCTTTCCGGCATCGCCCCCGGCCACGACCAGGTGCTGGCCACCCTCGGCGTCGCCGACCGGCTGCGCCGCGACGGCCTGGTCTTTCCCGACACCCCGGCCGCCATTCGCCACGCCCGCACCGTCGTGCCGGCTGGAGCCAGAGCGGACCAGCCCGCCGCGGCAGGGTAATCGGGTCCGTTGCGACGGGGCCCTCCCCACGCCTACTCCGGGACGCGGCGGTAGGCGCCGTCGCTGGCCGAGGTCGCCATCGAGGCGGCGTACGCGCGCAGCGCCGCGGAGACCGGTCGCTGCCGGTCGACCGGCGTGTACGGCCGGTCACGCTTCTCCTCGGCGACCCGGCGGGCCTGGAGCACGTCCTCCAAGGCTTCGCGCTGGCCCGCCCGGCCACCGCGGAGCGGGTGGAGGCGTACTTCGAGGAGTTCCCGTCGGCATCGCGCTGGCCGCCGCCGGGCCGTCCCGGATCGGCGATCCTGAACCGGTTCACCTGTCCCGGGCGGCGCCGTGGTGAGGGCGCCTGGCGGCGCCCTCACCACGTCACGCCCGCGCGGCCGCCAGCACCCGGCCGACCAGTTCGCCGGAGGTGCCGGAGCGCTCGTACTCGGAGCGGTGCAGGGACCCGCCCATCCGCGGCGCCGGGTTGCGGTGCACCGCCGGGCCGTCCGACGTCACCAGCGCCGCGAAGTGGTACTCCTCGGCGTTCGTCGCCTCGATGATCCGGGCGATGTTGCGCGGCGTGATGCCGCCGCCCGGCATGACCACGATCCGGCGTTCCGCCCGGCGGACCAGCTCGGCGATGAGCGGGGCACCCTCCAGCACGCTCACCTCCTGACCCGAGGTCAGCACCCGGTCCACGCCCAGCCCGACGAGCTGCTCCAGCGCCTCGAACGGGTCCCGGACCATGTCGAACGCCCGGTGGAAGGTGATGCTGGCGCCGCCGGCCGCCTCGATCAGCTTCCGGGTGGTCGGTACGTCGATGTCGCCCTCGGCGGTCAGCGCCCCGATCACCACGCCGTGCGCACCGGCGGCCACCGCCGCCCGCACGTCGCGCACCATCGCGTCGACCTCCGCCGGGGAGTAGATGAAGTCACCCGCCCTCGGCCGGACGATGACGTGCACCCGGATCCGGTCCACGCTGCGCAGGGCCGTCTCGATGGTGCCGATGCTGGGGGTCAGCCCGCCCTCGAAGAGCGCGGAGCAGAGCTCCACCCGGTCGGCGCCGGCCGCCTCGGCGGCGACCGCCCCCTCGACGCTGTCGATGCAGATCTCGAATGTCGTCATCAGTCTTCCTTCTCCTTGCGGGGTCCCGCGGTCCAATCGATGGCGGCGGTGATCGCGCCGACCGGTTCGCCCCCGCCGAGCACCGGCACCCTGCGCAGCTCCCCGGCGCCGTCGACCGGTACGCCGGCCGCGTCCAGGGCGGCGAGGGCGATGGCGGTGGTGGCCCGGGGGCTTCCGTCGACCACCTTCACGGCGACGGCGTACCCGTCCGGGGCGGCCACCCCGAGCACGCCCTCGGCGCCGCCCTTGGCGAGCACCCCGGGCAGCGCCCGCATCAGGTCGGTGTTCGGGTGGCCGTGCCAGCCGCCGACGTGTTCCGGATGGCGGAGCATCGCCTCGGCGACCCGCGCCTCGTCGCTGCCCGGCTCCGCCAGGACCAGGGCCTGGAACGTGCGGGCCAGGCCGGTCAGCGGCAGCCCGAACAGCGGGGCGCCGCAGCCGTCCACCGCCACGGTGGTGACCGGGGTGCCGGCCAGCCGGCCGATCGTGGCGGCGATCTCGCGCTGCAACGGATGTGCCGGGTCCAGGTAGTCGTGCGTGGACCAGGACCGGGCGGCACAGGCGACGAGCATCGCGGCGTGCTTGCCGGAGCAGTTCATCCGGATCCGGCTCCGCCGGTCGCCGTCGCGGATCAGCCGTTCCCGGGTCGCCTCGTCCTCCGGCCAGTCCACCGGGCAGCCGAGCGCGTCGTCGCCCAGCCCGGCGGCGGCCAGCAGTCCGCGTACCACGGCCACGTGGCGGTCGTCGCCGGTGTGGCTGCCGGCGGCGATGGCCAGCCCGGGGCCGGTCAGCGCGCGGGCGGCTGGCGACGGGGCGGCGATCGCGGCGGTGAGGCAGGCCAGCGCCTGCGCCGGCTTGAGGGTGGAGCGCGGCAGCACCGGCTCGTCGGGTACGCCCGCGGCGAACGCGACCGCTCCGGACGGGTCGAGCACGACCACGCTGCCGAGGTGTCGGCTCTCCACGAAACCGTTGCGGGTCACCCGGGCCAGTTCGGCGTACGGGACAGTGGTCACCGGGCGGTACCCCCCTGGACGAGCAGTGACGCCGCCGGATCCGGTTCGGCGGACTTACGGCGGCCGGTGAGGCGACCGTTGCGGGCCTGCAGCACCCGGGCGAACTTCGACAGCGAGGCGTTGACCACCAGGTAGATCAGCGCCACCACCAGGAAGGTCTGGATCAGCAGGTTGGTGTACGAGGAGAGCACCTGACCGCTGTAGAGCAGCTCGGTGTAGCTCACCACGAAGCCGAGCGAGGTGTCCTTGAGCAGCCCGACCAGCTGGCTGACCAGGGAGGGGGCGAGCTGCAGCAGGGCCTGCGGCAGCACGACCAGCCGCATGACCTGTCCCCGCCGCAGCCCGACGGCCAGGCCGGCCTCGGTCTGGCCCCGGTCCAACGCCTTGATGCCGGCCCGGAAGATCTCGGCGAACGCCGCCGAGTTGGCGACCACCAGGGGCACCACGAGCTTCCAGAACAGCGGGAAGTTCAGGCCGTACTGCGGGAGCGCGAAGAGCGTCACGTAGATCAGCAGCAGCGCGGGTACGGTCCGGAAGACCTCCACGTACGCGCCCGCCAGCCAGCGCACCGGCCGGTGCACCGACAGCCGGCCGAGCGCGAGCAGCAGGCCGAGCGCGGCGCTGAGCACGGCGGTGGCCGCGGCGGCGCGCAGCGTGGCCCAGAGCCCGTCGAGCAGGTAGCGCCAGATCGGCCAGGTGGTGAAGGGCTGCCACCGGTCGGCGGTCAGCTCGCCGTAGCTCGCGAACCGGTGGACCGCCCAGGCGAGCCCGCCGAGGACGGCGAGCGCGCCGAGCACGGTGGCGATCCGGATCCGCCGCCGGGCCCGGGGGCCCGGCTCGTCGAAGAGGATCTGTTGGGTCGGGTTCATCGGACGATCGCCAGCCTTCGTTCCAGCGCGCCGGTGAGCCGACCGATCAGCAGCGCCAGCAGCATGTAGGCGAGGCCGGCGCCGGTGAAGACGGCGATCGGCTGGGCCTCGACGAGGTTCACGTTGTTGGCGGCCTGGGTCAGCTCGACCACCCCGACGGCGGCGGCCAGGGAGGTGTTCATCAGCAGCGCGATGCAGATGTTGCCCATCGGCTGGATCACCGCGCGCAGTCCCTGCGGCAGGATGACGTACCGCAGGGACTGGCTGAAGGTGAGCCCGATGGCGCGCGCCGCCTCGGCCTGCCCCACGCCCACCGTGTTGATCCCGGCCCGGATCGCCTCGGCCAGGTACGCCCCCTCGTAGGCGGCGATCACGATGGCCGCCGAGGTGAACAGCGGGAACGAGATGCCGATCGTCGGCAGCGCGAAGACGAAGAGCACCAGCAGGGCCAGCAACGGCAGGTTCTGGAGCCCCTCGACGTAGACGGTGCCGACGGTGCGCAGCAGCGGTACCGGGCAGATCCGCAGCGTCGCCACGACGATGCCCAGCAGCATCGCGCCGATGGTGGTCACGACGGTCAGGTGGACCGTCGTGACCAGCCCGTGGCCGAGTACGCCGAGGTGTGCGGTGAGGGCGTCCATGTCGGGGGAGGGATCCTCAGGAGCCCTCGACGGACCCGATCGCCGGCGGGGTGGGCGCGCCGCCCTCCACCACCGAGCCGAGGGTGCTCTCCCACACCTTCGCCCAGGTGCCGTCGGCCTGGATCTTCTTGAGCCAGTTGTTGACGAACTCCTTGAACTGGGCGTCCTCGCGGTTGAGTCCGATGCCGTACGCCTCGGTGGTGAACGGCTCGCCGACCACCTTCATACCGGGGTTCGCCTTGGCGCCGGAGGCGAGCAGCGTGAAGTCCTGCACGTACGCGTCGCCGCGCTTCTGCAGCAGCGCCTGCACGGCCTGCGGGTCGGTGGCGAACGCGACCTGCTTCGAACCGGGCGCGGCGGTGGGCAGCGCGGTGACCGCCGGGGTGTTCGCGCCGACGATGACCGTCTTCCCGGCCAGGTCCTGGACGCCCTTGATGCCCGTCTCGTCCTTGCGCACCGCGACCGCCAGGCCGGAGGTCAGGTACGGCCCGGCGAAGGCGACCTGGGTGGCCCGCTGCGGGGTGATGGTGTACGTCTGGAAGACCGCGTCGACCGACTTCGCCTGGAGCATCGCCTCCCGGGTCTGGGTGCCGATGGTCACCGTCTTCACCTCGGGCTTGCCGATGATGTACTTGGCCAGCAGCTTGGCCATGTCGGCGTCGAAGCCCTCGATCTGGCCGCTGACCGGGTTCTGCTGGGACAGCAGCGGAGCGTCCAGCGAGCCGCCGATGGTCAGGTAGCCCTGCTTGCGGATCCGGTCCATGGTGGAGCCGGCCGGGATCTCGGCGTCGGAGGCCACGGGAGCGGCGTCGTACACCGACTGGGCGACCTTCTCGCCGCCCGGCCCGCCGGGCACCGCCGGCCCGGAGCCGCCGTCGCCGCAGCCGGCGGCGGCCAGCGCCACGGCCACCGCCGTGGCGGCCATCGTCACCGCGCGGCGTCGCGTGAGGTTCCTGTGCAGAATCGACATGCCACCCTCCTCGGGGGTCAGTGCTGGAGGATCTTGGAAAGGAAGTCGCGCGCCCGCTCGGTACGGGGGGCGGCGAAGAACTCGTCGGGGGTGCCGGACTCGACGATCCGGCCGTCGTCCATGAAGACGACCCGGTCGGCGGCGCGGCGGGCGAAGCCCATCTCGTGGGTCACCACGATCATGGTCATTCCCTCGGCGGCGAGGGAGACCATCACGTCCAGGACCTCGTTGACCATCTCCGGGTCCAGGGCCGAGGTCGGCTCGTCGAAGAGCAGCACCTTGGGCCGCATCGCGAGGGCGCGGGCGATCGCCGCCCGCTGCTGCTGGCCGCCGGAGAGCTGCGCGGGGTAGCGGTCGGCCTTGTCGGCGATGCCGACCCGGTCGAGCAGGGCCAGCGCCTGCTCGCGGGCCTCGGTCTTGGAGACCCGGCGGACCTTGGTGGGGCCGAGCGTGACGTTGTCGAGCACCGTCCGGTGGCCGAACAGGTTGAACGACTGGAAGACCATGCCGACGTCCGCGCGCAGCCGGGCCAGCTTGCGACCCTCGGCCGGCAGGGGCTCGCCGTCGATCTCGACGTCGCCGGCGCCGGTGACCTCCAGCCGGTTGAGGCACCGGCAGAGAGTCGACTTGCCGGAGCCGGACGGGCCGACCACGACCACCACCTCGCCGGCGGCCACGGTCAGGTCGATGTCCTTGAGCACGTGCAGCGGGCCGAACCACTTCTGCAGGCCGCGGACGGCCACCATCGGCCGGTCCGGGCGCGTGGACCCGGTCCGCCCGGCGAGGCCGGTTGCCGTCGTCGGTGCCACAGCTCGTCCCACTTTCTGCGATGTTCGAACAAAGATTCGTTCTGGCCGAACCAACTCGGCACATCTAATGCGAGCGACCAAAGCAAGTCAACAGGTTGCCGGAAGAAAGTTGGGATGCTAAGAACCTGGCGTGACGATTGACGACGCCCCGCGTGACGGTCTCCGCGGTGGGCCACGCGATCTGCTTCGGCTGGTGGCCAGCGGGGCGGCGGTCAGTCGTGCGGACCTCGCCCGGCTCTCGGGGCTGTCCCCGTCCACCGTCTCCCAGCGGGTCGAGGCCCTGATCAGCGAAGGGCTGCTCCAGGAGACCGGGGCGGGCAAGTCACGGGGTGGACGACGGCCCCGCCAGCTCGCGGTGCCCACCGGTGGCGCGCTGATCGGCGCCGTCGACCTCGGGGCGCACCACGCCCGGCTCGGCACTCTCGACCTCTCCGGCCGGGTGGTCGAGGCCCGGTCCCGGCCGGTCCGCATCGAGGACGGCCCCGAGGCCGTACTCGGCGCGTTGCTCGACGACCTCGCCGCGCTGGTGCCCGCCGCCGACGCGGTGGTGCCCGGCCAGCGGGGAAGCGCCGGCGCCGGCGTCGACGCGTTGCGAGGCATCGGGATCGGCATCCCCGGGCCGGTGCAGTCCGGCACCGGCCGGATCGTCAGCCCCTCCCGGATGCCCGGCTGGAACGGCTTCGACGTCGGTGCCTTCTGTGCACAACGCACGGACGTACCGGTCATCGTGGACAACGACGCCAACCTCATGGCGCTCGGCGCGCACCGGGTCGCCCATGCCCATCTGGACCACGCGGTCTACGTCAAGGCGGGCACCGGCATCGGCGCGGGGGTCATCTCCGGCGGGGCGCTGCACCGGGGCGCCCAGGGCTCCGCCGGGGACATCAGCCACTGCCGGGTGGTGGCCGACGCGGCGCCGCTGTGCAGCTGCGGCAACACCGGCTGCCTGGAGGCGGTGGCCAGCGGGGCGGCCCTGGTCGCCGCCCTGCGGGAGCAGGACGTGCCGGTCAACGACCTGACCGGCGTGATGCGGCTGATCGAGGACGGTGACCGGCACGCCACCGCCCTCGCCCGCCGCGCCGGCCGGGCGATCGGCGAGATCCTCGCCGTGGTGGTCAACTTCTTCAACCCGCAGGTCGTCGCGATCGGTGGCCGGCTCGCCGAGTGCGAGCCGTTGTTGGCCAGCATGCGGGCGACCCTCTACGAGCGCTGCCTGCCGCTGGCCACCGAGGCGCTGCTCATCGAGCGGGTGGTCGCCGGCCCGGACGTGAGCATCATGGGTGCCGCGCACCTGGTCATCGACCGGGTCGTGGACCCGTCCTGACGCCGGTTCCGGACCTGAGCGGGGCGGCGTGAGCCGGGCGTCGCCCGGAACGCCGGTCCGCGCGTGGTGGGCGCGTGCCCCGGCGCCCGGCCGACCATCGGCTCGGCCGGGCACCGCTGCCGGCACGGGCCGGGGGCGTTACTCGGGGACGCGGCGGTAGGCGCCGTCGCTGGCCGAGGTCGCCATCGAGGCGTACGCGCGCAGCGCCGCGGACACCGGCCGCTGCCGGTCGACCGGGGTGTACGGCCGGTCGCGCTTCTCCTGGGCGACCCGGCGGGCCTGGAGCACGTCCTCCGGCACGTCCAGCTCGATCGAGCGGCCCGGGATGTCGATGACGATCTCGTCGCCGGGCTCGACGAGGGCGATCAGCCCGCCGGAGGCGGCCTCGGGGGAGACGTGCCCGATGGACAGGCCGGAGGTGCCGCCGGAGAAGCGCCCGTCGGTGAGCAGCGCGCAGGCCCGGCCCAGCCCCCGGCCCTTCAGGAAGGAGGTGGGGTAGAGCATCTCCTGCATGCCGGGGCCGCCCTTCGGCCCCTCGTAGCGGATCACCACCACGTCGCCGGCGACGACCTCCTTGGCGAGGATCGCCGACACGGCGTCGTCCTGGGACTCGTAGACCTTGGCGGGGCCACGGAAGGTCAGGCACTCCTCGGGCACCCCGGCGGTCTTCACCACGCAGCCGTCCGGGGCCAGGTTGCCGTGCAGGATGGCCAGCCCGCCGTCGGCGCTGTAGGCATGGGCGAGGTCCCGGACACAGCCGCCGGCCGCGTCGGTGTCCAGCGACGACCAGCGGTTGGTGGTGGAGAACGGCTCGGTGGTGCGCACCCCGCCGGGCGCGGCGTGGAACAGCTCGACGGCCTCCGGCGTCGGCGAGCCGCCCCGGACGTCCCAGTCGGCCAGCCAGCGCTCCAGGTCGGGGGAGTGCACCGCGTGCACGTCCCGGTTGAGCAGGCCGGCCCGGTCCAGCTCGCCGAGGATGGCCGGGATGCCACCGGCCCGGTGCACGTCCTCCATGTGGTACTGGGGGGAGTTCGGCGCGACCTTGGCCAGGCAGGGCACCCGGCGGGAGATCGCGTCGATGTCGGCGACGTCGAAGTCCAGCTCGGCCTCGCGGGCGGCGGCGAGCAGGTGCAGGATCGTGTTGGTCGAGCCGCCCATCGCCACGTCCAGGGCGACGGCGTTCTCGAACGCGGCCCGGCCGGCGATCGCGCGGGGCAGCACGGAGGCGTCGTCGCCGTCGTACCACCGCTTGGCGATCTCCACGGCGGTGCGGCCGGCCTCGACGAAGAGCGACCGGCGGGCGGCGTGGGTGGCCAGCGTCGAGCCGTTGCCCGGCAGGGCCAGCCCGATCGCCTCGGTGAGGCAGTTCATCGAGTTGGCGGTGAACATGCCGGAGCAGGAGCCGCAGGTCGGGCACGCGGACCGCTCGATGGCGCCGAGCTGGTCCTCGGTCACGGCCTCGTTGGAGGCCGCGACCATCGCGTCGATAAGGTCGATCTTGGAGTGCACCACGCCCTCGATCGCCACCGTCTTGCCGGCCTCCATCGGCCCGCCGGAGACGAAGACGGTCGGGATGTTCAGCCGCAGCGCGGCCAGCAGCATGCCCGGGGTGATCTTGTCGCAGTTGGAGATGCAGACCAGGGCGTCGGCGCAGTGCGCGTTGACCATGTACTCGACGGCGTCGGCGATCAACTCCCGGCTGGGCAGGGAATAGAGCATGCCGCCGTGGCCCATGGCGATGCCGTCGTCCACCGCGATGGTGTTGAACTCGCGGCCCACCCCGCCGGCCTCGGCCACCGCCTCGGCGACCAGGCCGCCGAGGTCCTTGAGGTGCACGTGACCGGGTACGAACTGGGTGAAGCTGTTGGCGATGGCGACGATCGGCTTGCCGAAGTCGTCGTCGGTCATCCCGGTGGCCCGCCACAGGGCCCGGGCGCCGGCCATCGTCCGACCGTGCGTGGAGGTCTTCGACCGCAGCTCAGGCATGCCTACCAGTGTTGCACCGCCGCCGGCGCACCCGCCGGGGGCGCGCGCCGTGTCCCAAAGGATGCACACCCGGGGCCCCACGCGGGACCCTCATCCGGCACAGTTGGGGACGTGCATCTCCCCCCGGGCATGGTCGCGGCAGCGGTGCTGTGCGGGCTGGTCGCGGCGGCGGCCAGCGCGCTGTCGGCAGCCGACGCCCGGCGGCGGTCCGGGCCGCACCGGCAGGCGCACGCGCTGCTCGCCGCGGCGTCCGCGGTCGCGCTGGTCGGCCTGCTGGTCGGGATCGCCGTGGCGTTCGCCGCCGCCGGGCACGGGGCGCACGGGCCGGACCGGCGTACGGGCTGGGCCACCGTCGTCGCGGTCGGCACGGCGGTCAGCGGGCTGCTCTTCGCCGCGGGGCTGCTCCGGCTGCCCGGCGTGGCCGCGTCGGCGGCGGCCACGGTGCGGCTGGCGCTCGACGGCGTGGTGATGGCGGCCGCGTTCTGGTTCGTCGGCTGGGTGCTGTTCTCCGAGCCCACCCGGCTGCTCGGCGACGCCACCCCGCTGGCCTGCCCGCCGATCCTGCTGGCCACGGTCAGCGCGGCCCTGACCGCCGGGACCACTCTCATCGTGGCGTTCCGTGCCCCGCCCCCGCGCCGGTTCCTCGCCGGTCTCGGCGTCGGGGCCACCCTGGTGACCTGTGGCGGGCTCGGCGTCGCCACCGGCCTCTGCCAGGCCGGCCCGGGTGTGGCGCTCGCCGGGGCGGGGGCGCTCGCCGCCGGCCTGGTCGCCGCCGCGCTGGCCGCCCGGCGGGTGGACCCGGCCGGCCAGGCCGACCTCGACCTGATCCGCCGCGACGGCGACCACGCGTTCGTCCCGATGTTCGCGATGGCCGCCTCGGCGATGTACCACCTCCTCCAGGACGGCCGGTTCGACGCGCTCGGCATCGTCGCCGGCAGCGTCGAGGGCTTCGCCCTGGTGGCCCGGCAGTACCTGACGCTGCACGACGTGCGCGGCTACGCCCGGCGGCTGGTGGAGCGCGAGGCGCACTTCCGTGAGTTGGCGCACACCGACCCGCTGACCGGCCTGGCCAACCGGCGGGGGCTGCTGCGGGCGCTGCACCGCTGCGCCGAGGCCGGCACGCCCTGCGTGCTGCTCGGCCTCGACCTCGACGGCTTCAAGAACGTCAACGACATGCGCGGCCACGACGTCGGCGACGCGGTGCTGGCCGAGGTGGGCCGGCGGCTGCGCGGCAACCTGCGCCCCGGCGACGTGGCGGCCCGGCTCGGCGGCGACGAGTTCGCGGTGCTGATGCACGGCTGCCCGGCCGACGCGGACCGGGTCGCCGAGCGCCTGCTCGGCGTGCTCGGCCGCGCCTACGACCAGCCCGAGGGGCCGGTCTTCCTCTCGGTGAGCATCGGGCTGGCGGGCTGGGCCGGGGAGCCCGACGTGGAGCTGCTGCAGCGCCACGCCGACCTGGCGCTGCGCTACGCCAAGCAGCGCGGCAAGAACCGGATCGAGCGCTACGACGCCGCGTACGACCAGCTGCTGCGCCGGCGCACCACGCTCGAACACGAGCTGCGCGGCGCGATCGAGCGCGACGAGCTGCGGCTGGTGTTCCAGCCGGTGGCCTCGCTGCCCTCGGTGCGCCCGGTCGGCGCGGAGGCGCTGCTGCGCTGGCACCACCCGACGCTGGGCAACGTCCGCCCCGACGAGTTCATCCCGCTGGCCGAGGAGTGCGGGATGATCGCCAAGCTGGGCGCCTGGGTGTTGCACCAGGCCTGCTACCAGCTCTCCCGCTGGCTGGCCGACGGCCACGACGTCTGGGTCTCCGTCAACGTCTCGCCGCGCGAGCTGCACGCCCCGGAGTACGTGGTCCAGGTCGCCGAGGCGCTGCGCGTCCACCACGTGCCGCCGCAGCGGCTGGTGCTGGAGGTCACCGAGCACGCCGTCGCGACCGACCTGGACGAGCTGATCCGGCGGCTGACCGCGCTGCGGCTGACCGGCGTCCGGATCGCGCTGGACGACTTCGGTGCCGGCTACTCCTCGCTGGGGCAGCTGCGGCGCCTGCCGATCGACATCCTCAAGATCGACCACAGCCTGGTCGCCGAGCACGAGCCGGTGCGGCCGGTGGGCCGGGACGGCCCGGCCTTCGCGCCGATGGTCGACATCGTCATGCGGCTCGGTCACCAGCTCGGCCTGGAGGTCATCGCCGAGGGGGTGACGACGCGCACCGAGCTGGCCGCCGTGGTCGCCGCCGGCTGCCGCTTCGGCCAGGGCGCGCTGTCCGGCTGGGGCGTTCCGGCCGAGCACCTGGGGGCGATGCTGGAGGCGGCCACGTCCCCCGGCGCCCGGCCGGCCCCCGCCCCGGCGCCGCCCGTGTCGCCGCCCCGGCGGCTGCCGACGGTCCCCCCCTCCGCGTCGCCGGCCCCGCCGCCCCGGCGGCTGCCGACGGTGCCCGCCCCGCGCCCGCCCGAGCCCGAGTCCGGGCAGGTGGAGCGGGGTGCGCAGGCCCCTCGGACGGGTGAATCTCCGCACTCCGTTAACCAACATGTGGGATCAGTTGACTCATCGCGTGAGATGCGTCAGGCTTGACCGCATGTCGTCGTACCGGTCGCTGCGAGTACTTACCTGAGCGCACTCTCCCTGTCGAGAGTGCGCCGGCCCCGTGCAACCTGCACGAGGGCTTTTTTGTTGCCGTCGAACCCATCGACGGGGGCCCCGTGCCCCGCGTCACACCGCTCGAACAGCCGCACCCACTCCAGCCGAGGGGCTGAACCGCAATGACGAGACCCACGCCAGAGACACTCGCCCACTCCGCCCGGCGCGCCCGCCCGGCCGCCGAGTCCGCGACCGACGCCGACCACGCCGGCGCCACCCGCGCCGCGGCCACCCCGGCCGCCCCGGGGGTACGCACACCCGCCCCGGCCCAGGTCTCCGGAGCCGGCTCGCTCGTGCGGTCCCTCGAGGCGCTCGGCGTCGACGTCGTCTTCGGCATCCCGGGCGGCGCGATCCTGCCGGCGTACGACCCGCTCTACGACTCCACGGTCCGGCACATCCTGGTCCGCCACGAGCAGGGCGCCGGGCACGCGGCGACCGGCTACGCCCAGGCGACCGGCCGGGTCGGCGTGTGCATGGCCACCTCCGGCCCCGGCGCGACGAACCTGGTCACCCCGATCGCCGACGCGTACATGGACTCGGTGCCGATGGTGGCGATCACCGGCCAGGTCGCGCGGCCGGCGATCGGCACGGACGCCTTCCAGGAGGCGGACATCCAGGGCATCACGCTGCCGATCACCAAGCACAACTTCCTCGTGCAGAACGCCGAGGAGATCCCGCGGGTGCTGGCCGAGGCGTTCCACCTGGCCGCCACCGGCCGGCCCGGGCCGGTCCTGGTCGACATCCCCAAGGACGTCCTCCAGGCGCCCACCACCTTCACCTGGCCGCCGACGTTGGACCTGCCGGGCTACCGGCCGACCCTGCACCCGCACGGCAAGCAGATCCGCGAGGCGGCCCGGCTGATGACCTCCGCCCGCCGTCCGGTGCTCTACGTCGGCGGCGGCGTGCTCAAGGCCGGCGCCACCGAGGGGCTGCGCCGGCTGGCCGAGCTGACCGGGATCCCGGTGGTCACCACGCTGATGGCGCTGGGCGCGTTCCCCGACTCGCACCCGCAGCACCTGGGCATGCCCGGCATGCACGGCACGGTCGCCGCCGTCTACGGATTGCAGAAGGCCGACCTGATCGTGGCCCTGGGCGCGCGCTTCGACGACCGGGTCACCGGCAAGCTGGACTCGTTCGCCCCGGACGCGACGGTGGTGCACGCCGACATCGACCCGGCCGAGATCGGGAAGAACCGGCACGCCGACGTCCCGATCGTCGGGGACGCCCGGCACGTCATCGACGAGCTGATCACGGCGGTGACCACCGAGCAGTCGGCCGGCCACCGCGCCGACACCACCGACTGGTGGACCCAGCTCGACGACCTGCGCCGGCGCTACCCGCTGGGCTACGAGGAGCCGGCCGACGGCACCCTCTCCCCGCAGTACGTGATCAGGCGGCTCGGCGAGATCGTCGGCCCGGACGCGATCTACGTCGCCGGGGTCGGGCAGCACCAGATGTGGGCCTCCCAGTTCATCTCGTACGAGAAGCCGTACACCTGGTTGAACTCCGGCGGCCTCGGCACGATGGGCTACGCGGTGCCGGCGGCGATGGGTGCCAAGGTCGGCAAGCCGGACACGGTGGTCTGGGCGGTCGACGGCGACGGCTGCTTCCAGATGACCAACCAGGAGTTGGCCACCTGCGCGCTGGAGGGCATCCCGGTCAAGATCGCCCTGATCAACAACGGCAACCTCGGCATGGTGCGGCAGTGGCAGACCCTGTTCTACGGGGAGCGCTACTCCAACACCGACCTCGGCACCCACAAGCACCGCATCCCCGACTTCGTGAAGCTCGCCGAGGCGCTCGGCTGCGTCGGCCTGCGCTGCGAGAACGCGGAGGACGTCGACAGGACCATCGAAGCCGCGATGGCCATCAACGACGCCCCGGTGGTCATCGACTTCGTGGTCGGCAAGGACGCGATGGTGTGGCCGATGGTCGCCGCCGGCACCAGCAACGACGAGATCATGTTCGCCCGGGGCGTCCGCCCCGCCTTCGACGAGGACGAACTCTGACCATGAGCGAGCGAATCATTCGGTTCCGCCCCCACCCGCGTCAGGACGCGACCGTGCGCAGCGAGGTCGTGGCATGACGATGCACACCCTGTCGGTGCTGGTGGAGAACAAGCCGGGCGTCCTGGCCCGGGTTTCCGGCCTGTTCTCCCGGCGCGGCTTCAACATCGACAGCCTCGCCGTCGGCGAGACCGAGAACCCGGACGTCTCCCGGATCACCATCGTGGTCAACGCCGAGTCGTCCCCGCTGGAGCAGGTGACGAAGCAGCTCAACAAGCTGGTCAACGTGCTCAAGATCGTCGAGCTGGACCCGCAGGTCTCGGTCGCCCGGGAACTGCTCCTGGTCAAGGTGCGCGCCGACCGCGCGGCCCGGGCCCAGGTCCTGGAGACGGTCGGCCTGTTCCGGGCCCGGGTGGTCGACGTGGCACCGGACACGCTGACCATCGAGGCCACCGGCACGCCGGACAAGCTCGACGCGCTGCTGCGCGACCTCGAGCCCTTCGGCATCAAGGAGATGGTCCAGTCGGGGCTGGTGGCGATCGGGCGCGGCTCGCGTTCCATCACCGCCGGGCCCGCGCTCCGGGCCGCCTGACCCCGGCCGCGTCCACGCGGCGCGCCGCCTGACCCGCCCCACCTGGCCGGCGCGGCGCGCCGCCGGAAACCGCCATTCGCACAGATCCACGACGGGCCGCCCGGGCCGCCGTACGAAAGGGAAAATCATGAGCGTTGAGGTGTACTACGACGACGACGCCGACCTGGGCCTGATCCAGGGCCGGAAGGTCGCCGTGATCGGCTACGGCAGCCAGGGTCACGCGCACGCGCTGTCGCTGCGCGACTCCGGCGTCGACGTGGTGATCGGTCTGCCGGAGGGCTCCAAGAGCCGGGCCAAGGCGGAGGAGCAGGGCCTGCGGGTGGTCACGCCGGCCGAGGCGGCGGCCGAGGCCGACGTCATCATGATCCTGGCGCCGGATACGGCCCAGCGCCGCCTCTACGCCGACTCGATCGCGCCGAACCTGAAGCCGGGCAAGGCCCTCTTCTTCGGCCACGGCTTCAACATCCGCTACGGCCTGATCAAGCCGCCGGCCGACGTCGACGTGGCGATGGTCGCCCCGAAGGGCCCCGGTCACCTCGTGCGCCGCCAGTACGCCGACGGCAAGGGCGTGCCCTGCCTGGTCGCCGTCGAGCAGGACGCCAGCGGCAACGCGCTCGCCCTGGCCCTGTCGTACGCCAAGGGCATCGGCGGCACCCGGGCCGGCGTGATCAAGACCACCTTCACCGAGGAGACCGAGACCGACCTCTTCGGCGAGCAGGCGGTGCTCTGCGGCGGCGCGGCGGCGCTCGTGCAGACCGGCTTCGAGGTGCTCACCGAGGCGGGCTACGCCCCCGAGGTGGCGTACTTCGAGTGCCTGCACGAGCTGAAGCTCATCGTCGACCTGATGTACGAGGGCGGCATCGCCAAGATGCGCTACAGCATCTCGGACACCGCCGAGTACGGCGACCTCTCCCGCGGGCCGCGCGTCATCGACGCCCGGGTCAAGGAGGAGATGCGCAAGATCCTCAGCGAGGTCCAGTCCGGCGAGTTCGCCCGGGAGTGGGTCACCGAGGACGAGGCCGGCCGGCCGAACTTCAGCAAGTGGCAGGCCGAGGGCGCGGCGCACCCGATCGAGGAGACCGGCCGCAAGCTGCGCGGCATGATGAGCTGGGTCGACCGCCCGATCACCGAGACCGCCTGACGAACACTCCCGGCGGCCCGGCCCGGACGCTCTCCCCGGCGCCCGGCCGGGCCGCCTTCTTTCCGCCACCCCACCGACACCGCTCGCCGCGCCGGCGCCACCCGGCCGATCCGAGCCGGAGCCACCCGCCCCGAACGGACCTCGCCCGCCTCGCCGAGGCGACGCGGGCGCCCCGTCGTGCGCCGTTCACCGGCAGGTCGTCGCCCGTTGTGAGGGCACTCACCCCACGGTCCGGGACATGCCGGCCGGCCGGCCCCCTACGATCGCGGGTAGGTGCGTAGCCGGCACCTGACGGCCATGGCACGGATCAGTGCAGGGCGCAGCGCGGCGTCCCGCAGCCCGGCCTACCGCTCTGACGACAACTACGAGGACCAATGACTCCTGTCGTACTGATCGCCGAAGAACTCGCTCCCGCCGCCATCGAGGTGCTCGCCCACGACTTCGACGTCCGCCACGTCGACGGCACCGACCGTCCGGCCCTGCTCTCGGCGCTCTCCGAGGCCGACGCCGTCATCGTGCGCAGCGCCACCCAGATCGACGCCGAGGCGATCGCCGCCGCGCCGCGGCTGAAGGTCGTCGCCCGGGCGGGCGTGGGCCTGGACAACGTCGAGGTGCCGGCCGCCACCGCGCGGGGCGTCATGGTCGTCAACGCCCCCACCTCCAACATCGTCTCCGCCGCCGAGCAGGCCGTCGCGCTCCTGCTGGCCGTGGCCCGCAACACCGCCAGCGCCAGCGCCGCGCTGAAGGCGGGGGAGTGGAAGCGGTCGAAGTACACCGGCGTGGAGATCCAGGGCAAGACCGTCGGCGTGGTCGGGCTCGGCCGCATCGGCGTGCTCTTCGCGCAGCGGATCGCCGCCTTCGGCACCCGGCTGATCGCGTACGACCCGTACATCCAGCCGGCCCGTGCCGCCCAGCTCGGCGTCCGCCTGGTGGGCCTGGAGGAGCTGCTGCGGGAGAGCGACTTCATCTCCATCCACCTGCCGAAGACCCCGGAGACCGTCGGCCTGATCGGTGAGAAGGAGCTGGCCGTCGTCAAGCCCGGCGTCCGGATCGTCAACGCCGCCCGCGGCGGGCTGGTCGACGAGCAGGCCCTGGCCGACGCCATCGCCGAGGGCCGGGTCGCCGGCGCGGGTGTGGACGTCTACGCCAAGGAGCCCTGCACCTCGTCGCCGCTGTTCGCCTTCGACAACGTGGTGGCCACCCCGCACCTGGGCGCCTCCACCGCCGAGGCGCAGGACAAGGCCGGTCTGGCCGTGGCCAAGAGCGTCAAGCTCGCGCTCCAGGGCGAGTTCGTGCCGGACGCGGTGAACGTGCAGGCCGGCGGCGTCGTCGCCGAGGACGTCCGGCCGCTGCTGCCGCTGGCCGAGAAGCTCGGCCGGGCCTTCACCGCCGTCGCGGGCGGGGTCGCCGCCAGCGTCACCGTCGAGGTGCGCGGCGAGATCGCCAACCACGACGTGTCGGTGCTCAAGCTCGCCGCCACCAAGGGGCTGTTCAGCTCGGTGGTCGAGGAGCAGGTGACCTACGTCAACGCCCCGCACCTGGCGGCCGAGCGCGGCGTCGAGGTCACCCTGGTCGCCCAGGCCGAGACGGTCGACCACCCCAGCCTGGTCACCGTCCGGGGCGCGCTGCCCGACGGGCGTACGGTCAGCGTCTCCGGCACGGTCACCCCGGCGGGCACGCGGGACGTCCTCAAGCTGACCGAGGTGGACGGCTTCGACGTGGAGATCGGCGCGGAGGGCATCCTCGTCTTCCTCCGCTACGTCGATCGGCCGGGCGTCGTGGGCACCGTCGGCACCCTGCTCGGCGAGGCCGGCATCAACATCGCGGCGATGCAGGTGGCCCGCCGGGAGGCCGGCGGCGAGACGCTGATGACCCTCACGGTGGACCAGGCGCTCGGCGCGGACCTGCTCACCTCCGCGGCGGACTCGATCGGGGCGGTCGCGGCCAGCGCCGCCGACCTGCGCGACGAGTGACCTGAACGCACGACGACGAAGGGCCCGGCGATTCCGCCGGGCCCTTCGTCGTCCGCCGGGGCTGGCCCGTTGTCGTGCGCGGGCCGCTCCGCGCGGCGGCGGGCCTTCGTCGTCCGTCGGGCGGTCGGCCGGCGGCGGGGACGTCGTGCTGCCGGGCGGTCAGCCGGGCAGGCGCGCCGGCGGCGGGTAGACCGAGCCGTCCTGGGCGTCGAAGAGCATCAGGTCGTGCTCGCCGGCCAGCCGCTCGATGTCGAGCAGCACCTGGTCCGGACAGGTCGGGTGCAGGTTCAGCTCGACGTGGTCGTTCGCCGCGTGCAGCGGCGCCACCGCCCACGGGGTGTCCCGCCCGGCGGGCCGGTCCGGATAGCTTCTGGTGATCGCTCGGTAGAACGCCACCACCCGCGGGTCCGGGTGGCGCTCGACGTGCTGCCCCTGCCGGCAGCGCCGCACCGCGGCCCGCACGTCCTCGGGTGTCGCCCCGTCCGCCAGGGCCCACACGCTCAGATCGAAACTCACGGCGGACAGCGTGCCATCCGCCGTTCACCCCGTCGAAATCGCCCCGCCCGACGGAACCTTCCGTGCCGCAACGGTCCGGTGTGGAGACCCTTGCGTCGAGTTACGTCGATTCGCTAGCGTACCGGTGCGGTTACTGGCCGAGCTCGCGGCGTAGGCCCGTCTTCGGGTGGCGAGGTCGACGTCTGGCCGACCGGCCCGCACCCCTCGATTGCGCGAGCCACGCGCACTCGTCGCTGACCGGCCCTCACGGTCGTTGCCGAGACCGTGGGGGCCGATCGCGCATGCCGGGCCCCGCATCGCCCGCCGCCGGGCGGCTCGGCGTACCGCGCGGCACCTCGACGGCGAGCGTGCCCACCTCGTCAGCCCGGCGCACCGCCGCCGGGGAGAGCACCCGGCCGGCGGTTCCGCACCGGCCGGCGGTTCCGCACCGGCCGACGGTTCCGCACCGGCACCGGTCGGCGGCTCAGCGGCGGTGGGCGAAGAGCGCGCGGTAGTCCGACCCGTTGCGGAACCAGACGAGACCGGCCGGCCCGGCGGCGTAGAGCGCGGTGGCGTAGGCGTCGGCGACGGCGAGGTCGGGGCCGGCCACCGTCGCGGCGACCAACTGCTCGGCCGGCTCGCCCGTGTGCGGGTCCACCACGTGTCCCTGCCGGCCGCTCACCCCGGACGTGCCGACCGCTCCCGCCGTCATCTCCAGCACCAGCGGCGCGCGGTGCCGATCCGTCGGGTGGTGCACCGCCACCCGCCACGGGCCGCCGTGCGCCGCGTGCCCGCGTACGACCAGGTCGGCGCCGGTGAGCACGGCGTAGTCGTGGATGCCGGCGGCGCGCAGCCGGGCGGCGGCACGCTCGACCGCCCACCCGCCGAGCAGGCCGCCCGGGTCGAAGCCGCCGGGCACCGCCCAGGCATCGAACCAGCCGTCGGTGGCCGCCCGCATCGCCGCGCAGCGGTCGACCAGGTCGGCCAGCGGCGGGTACGACTCGGGGCTGATCTCGCCGCGGCGCAGCCGGGAGACCAGGCTCTCGGGCCGGCTCGGGCCGTAGGTGAGGTCGATGGCCCGCAGTTCCGCCACCGCGTCGCGCAGCGCGTCCCCGACGCCGCGGCGGCCCAGCCACTCGGGCGCGTTGAGCAGCAGCGAGTATTCCGCCGTCGAGGTCCGCACGGTGTGCTGGACGGCGATCCGGTCGCCGGTGGCCGCGCCGGGGCGGTCGACGCGGTGGCTGCGGGCGCCGAGGCGCAGGTCCGGCCGGCGGGGCTGGAAGGCCGGCTGGTCCACCCAGCGGGTCCGTGGCTGCTGGTCGATCCGCATGACAGTGCTCCCTCGCTGCCGGCGGGCCGCGTCGTCGCGGTGCCGTCGCGGGCCCCCGTGACCCGCTCGTCACCACGCTAGGCAGCGGAGATGACCCCACCATGAATGTCACCTGAGAGCATCCTGTGCATCTCGGTTTCCCGAATGGTGGAACCTTCGTACCGGGAGGCGGGACAGCGGCGTACGGTCGGACGTAACGGCGAGGCGAAGGAGCGCAGGACGTGGCACGGATCGCGGTGGTGGCCGGGGACGGGATCGGACCCGAGGTGGTCGCGCAGGCCCGCAAGGTCATCGACGCCGTGCTCCCGGGGGTGGAGGCTACCGAATACGACCTCGGCGCCGCCCGCTGGCACCGCACCGGCGAGGTGCTGCCCGACTCGGTGCTGGCCGAGCTGGCCGGGCACGACGCCATCCTGCTCGGTGCGGTCGGCGACCCCACCGTGCCGCCGGGCGTGCTGGAGCGGGGCCTGCTGCTCAAGCTGCGGTTCGCCTTCGACCAGTACGTCAACCTGCGTCCGGCGCGGCTCTGGCCCGGCGTGGCCGGGCCGCTGGCCAGCGTCAAGCCCGGCGAGGTCGACCTGGTGGTGGTGCGCGAGGGCACCGAGGGCCTGTACGCCGGCGCCGGTGGCGCGCTGCACCGCGGCACCCCCGCCGAGGTCGCCACCGAGGAGAGCCTGAACACGCGGCACGGGGTGGAGCGGGTGATCCGCGACGCCTTCGCCCGCGCCACGCGCCGCGAGCGGCGCAAGGTCACCCTGGTGCACAAGACCAACGTGCTCACCCACGCCGGCTCGCTGTGGGCGCGCGCGTTCGAGGCCGTCGCCGCCGAGCACCCCGACGTGACCACGGAATACCAGCACGTCGACGCCGCCGCGATGTTCCTGGTCACCCAGCCCCAGCGCTACGACGTGGTGGTCACCGACAACCTGTTCGGCGACATCCTCACCGACATCGCCGCGGCGGTCACCGGCGGGATCGGGCTGGCGGCCAGCGGCAGCATCAACCCCGAGGGGGCCTACCCCTCGATGTTCGAGCCGGTACACGGCTCCGCGCCGGACATCGCCGGGCGCGGCGTGGCCGACCCGGTCGCGGCCGTGCTCTCGGCCGCGTTGCTGCTCGACCAGCTCGGGCACGCCGACGCCGCGGCCCGCGTCACCGCCGCGGTCGGCACGGAGCTGGCCGGCCGGGCGCCGGGCGTACCGCTGCGCACCGAGGAGGTCGGCGACCGGCTGGCCGGGTACGCCGCCTCCTGAAGCCGGCGGGCCCGCCCCACCGGGGCGCCCCTCCTCGTCCGACGCCACGGGCGCCGCGGCGGGTCACCCGTCCGGCGCCGTCGATGCGCCGGGCGTAGCTACCCCCTGAACGACCGTTCGGGGTAAGTTTCTCGCACCATCTTCTCGGCATGCGGACCCGTGTGCCGTCCGTCCCCAGGGAGGTCAGCGCGATGAGCGGTGGTGACAAGCTCGACTTCGAGATCCGTCCGAATCCCGCGCCGGTATCCGTCGCCGACCGGGCCGCCCTGCTGGCCAACCCCGGGTTCGGCCGGGTCTTCACCGACCACATGGTCACCATCCGTTACGCCGACGGCAAGGGTTGGTACGACGCCCGGGTCGAGGCGCGCGCGCCGATCCCGATGGACCCGGCCGCCGCGGTCCTGCACTACGCGCAGGAGATCTTCGAGGGCCTGAAGGCGTACCGGACGCCCGACGGCGGGATCACCATGTTCCGGCCGGAGGCCAACGCCGCCCGGTTCGCCGCCTCCGCCCGGCGGATGGCGATGCCGCCGCTGCCCGAGGAGGCGTTCGTCGACTCGCTGCGCCGGCTCGTCGAGATCGACCGGGACTGGATTCCCGAGGGCGAGGACGGCAGCCTCTACCTGCGTCCGTTCATGTTCGCCAGCGAGGTGTTCCTCGGCGTCCGCCCGGCCAACGAATACCTCTACGTGGTGATCGCCTCGCCGGTCGGCGCGTACTTCTCCGGTGGGGTCAAGCCGGTGACAGTCTGGGTCTCTCCGGACTACACCCGGGCCGCCCCCGGGGGCACCGGCGCGGCGAAGTGCGGCGGCAACTACGCCGCCTCGCTGGTGGCCCAGGCCGAGGCGATCGAGCACGGCTGCGACCAGGTGGTCTTCCTCGACGCGGTGGAGCGCCGCTACGTCGACGAGCTGGGCGGCATGAACGTGTTCTTCGTCTACGACGACGGCACCGTGGTCACCCCGCCGCTGACCGGCACGATCCTGCCCGGCATCACCCGGGAGTCGGTGCTCGAGCTGGCCGCCGGCGCGGGGCACCGGATCGAGGAGCGGCCGGTGAGCTTCGCCGACTGGCAGGCCGACGCGGCCAGCGGCCGGCTCCGCGAGGTGTTCGCCTGCGGCACCGCGGCCGTGATCACCCCGATCGGGCAGGTGCGTTTCCCCGACGGCGAGTTCCTGGTCGGCGACGGCGGGTCCGGCCGGGTCACGATGGCCCTGCGCCAGCAGCTCGTCGACCTCCAGCGGGGCATGGCCGACGACCCGCACGGCTGGGTCCGGCGCATCCTCTGACCCGTACGCGCGACCGTGCCGCCCCCCGCGCCGTCCCGGCGCGGGGGGCGGCGTCGCTGTCGGCCGCGCCCGGGTCAGTCGAGCAGGTGGTCGCGGAGGGCGGCGAGCTGGGCGTCGGTGACGCCGGCGTGGCGCAGGTAGCCCTCGACCGAGCCGTGGGCCGCCCGCAGCTCGGCGAGGAAGAGCGTCATGGCCTCGGCGGGACAGGTCAGCACCGGCAGCGTGTGCCCCGCCTGCTGCCCGGTGGCCTCGAACCAGGCGCGGTACCGCTCGCCGGCCTCGGTGCTCAGCGCGTAGTCGGCGGCGATCTCGTCGTCGTCGACGCCGAGCACCGCGAGGGTGAGCCCGCAGACGATGCCGGTGCGGTCCTTGCCGGCGACGCAGTGCACCACCACGGGGGCGTTGGCGCTGTCGGCGATCAGCCCGACGGCCTCGGCGAGCCCGGCCGTGCCGGTCTCCGCGAGGTCGGCGTACCGGTCGGCCAGGTAGCGGGCCAGGTCGGTGCCCGGCTGGTAGGGCCGCTCGCCCCACTCGGCGTGCTCGGGGTGGATGTTGCGCCAGGTCAGGCCGTCGAAGTGGGGGATCCGGCCGTCGCGTTCCACCTCGTAGGGGCGGCGCAGGTCGATGACCGTGCGCACGCCGAGGGCGGCGAACGCCTCCCGGTCGGCGTCGTCGATGCGGTGCGGCGAGTCGGAGCGGTAGAGCCGGCCCCGGCGGACGGTGCGCCCGTCGTGGCCGGAGTGGCCGCCGACGTCGCGGAAGTTGAACATCGTGGCGAACGGGATCCTGCGGTTGACCTCGGTGGCGTCCACGTTGACACGGTAACGGTCTCCCGCGGGTGGCGGGAGACCGTCGCGCGCCGGTGACTAGCGGGCGGTGCCGGGCGGGATCGCCGAGTACGTCTCGCCGTAGTAGCCGCCGAGTCGGTCCCGGTAGGTGGGGTCGGTGTCGGCGGTCTCGTCGTACTCCGGGGCGGCCTTGATCTGGTCCTTGCTCCGGTCGACGTGGACCTTGCGCTCGTCGTGGTCGACGTGGTTCACCGTGCCGGCCGGGATCATGACCTTCCGGCCGAAGATCCACGGACCGGTGTCCACCACCAGGTAGCTGTCGTTGACCTCGTGGCTGGCATTGTCGATCTTGCCGATGCCGCCGTCGGTGGCCTCGACCTTGTAGCCGACCAGGTCGGCGTCGGCCACCCGCGCAGTGTCCCGGTAGCGCCACGGGTCGAACGTGCCGGCGGGCGCGCCGCCGGCGAACTCGCCCTGGCCGCCGTGGCGCACCGGGTCCGGGCTGCCGTGCGTGCTGTGCGGGTCGAGCCTGTCCATGTGACAACTCCTGCCCCGACTGTCGCCAGTCGTCTCGCCGGATCGAGTCCTCGTCCTGGAAGGAGCTACCCGGGCGGTCGCCGCCGGAAACGGCGGTGGGCCGGCGCCGAGGACGGCGGTGGGCCGGCGCTGGAGACGGCGGTGGGCCGGTGCCGTCGTGCGGCGCCGGCCCACCGGGGCGTACGGGTCAGGCGAGCGCGGCCTGGGCGTCCAGGGTGACCGCGGCGGCGTGCACGACGGCGGCGATGCGCAGCCCCTCGTGCACCTGCTCGCGGCTGAAGCCCGCGCCGCGCAGGGTCTTCTCGTGCGACTCCAGGCACACACCGCAGCCGGTGATGGCCGAGACGGCCAGGCACCAGAGCTCGAAGTCGGCCTTCTCCACGCCCGGCTTGGCGATGATCTGCATCCGCAGCCGCGCCGGGATCGACTGGTACTGCTCGTCGCCGATCAGGTGCTTGGCCCGGTAGTAGACGTTGTTCATCGCCATGATCGCGGCGGCGCCCTTGGCCGCCTCGATCGCTTCCGGCCCGAGGTGGGTGGTCGCCTCGTCGGCGATCTCCCGCAGCACCACCGGGTTGCGCGCGGCGACGGCGCAGGCCAGGGCGGTGCCCCACGCCTGCTCCGGCTTCAGCGTGCTGGTGCCGATGGTGGAGCCGAGGTTGAGCTTGATGTCCTTGGCGTACTCCGGCAGAGCCGCCTTGACCGCGTCCAGACCCACGGTCAGGCCCCGGCGCCGGCGAGCAGCTTGGTGGCGTCCAGGGTCTCGCCGCCCTTGTTCCAGTTGCACGGGCAGAGCTCGTCGGTCTGCAGGGCGTCGAGCACCCGCAGCACCTCGGAGACGTTCCGGCCGACCGAACCGGCGGTCACCATGACGAACTGGATCTCGTTGTTCGGGTCGACGATGAAGGTCGCCCGCTGGGCCACGCCGTCCTCGCCGAGCACACCGCAGGCGGCGGTCAGCTCGCGCTTGATGTCGCTGAGCATCGGGAAGGGCAGCTCGCGCAGGTCCGGGTGGTCCTTGCGCCACGCGTAGTGGACGAACTCGTTGTCCACCGACACGCCGAGGACCTGGGCGTCCCGGTCGGCGAATTCGTCGTTCAGCCGCCCGAACTCGGCGATCTCCGTCGGGCAGACGAAGGTGAAGTCCTTCGGCCAGAAGAAGACGACGCGCCACTTGCCCTCGTGGGACTTGTGGTTGATCGTCTCGAACGCCTTCTCGGCGTCCAGCGACACGCAGGCGGTGAGTTCGTACTCGGGGAAGCGGTCACCGACAGTGAGCACAGGTCCTCCTTGACAGTGGCACGAGGCCGGTAAAACTGGATCGGTTCCAGATACTTCCTCAGCGCTGTTTCCGCCTGGCGGCGGCCGGGTTACTTGTGAAGTGGATCACCAGCTTCCGGTTCCGCCCGCGTGCGGACGCCGGCTGCGGTATCGCGACCCTCCGTCACCGTCCCGCCATGTGGACTGTGCCTCCCAAAACCAGTGCTCGGGTGGCAGAGTGGCTGATCGTGACCAGCACCTACCTGATTATTCGCACCTAGCGCGCCGGCCTCCCCTCCGCCGAGCGCGCAGACCTCCCGCATCCGCGGGGGGTCTTTTTGTTGCTCTCGAAAGGATCCCTGATGACCTTCCAGGTGTACGACACGACGCTGCGCGACGGTGCCCAGCGCGAGGGGCTCAGCTATTCGGTGGTCGACAAGCTCGCGGTGGCCCGGCTGCTCGACGAGTTCGGGGTCGGCTTCATCGAGGGCGGCTGGCCGGGCGCGGTGCCGAAGGACACGGAGTTCTTCCGCCGGGCGCGCAGCGAGCTGGACCTGAGACACGCGCTGCTGGTGGCGTTCGGGGCCACCCGCCGGGCCGGGGTGCAGGTCGCCGACGACCCGCAGGTGCGCGGTCTGCTCGACGCGCAGACCCCGGCGGTCGCCCTGGTCGCCAAGGCCGACCTGCGGCACGTCGAGCGGGCGCTGCGCACCACCGCCGGGGAGAACCTGGCCATGGTCCACGACACCGTGGCGCACCTGGTGGCGGAGGGTCGCCGGGTCTTCGTCGACGGCGAGCACTTCTTCGACGGCTACCGGTCCGACCCGGCGTACACGGCCTCCGTGGTGGAGACCGCACTCGCCGCCGGCGCCGAGCGGTTCGTGCTCTGCGACACCAACGGCGGCATGCTGCCCTCCCAGGTGAGCGCCGCCATCGCCGACCTGACCGCCCGGCTGGGCGTGAGCCCGGAGCTGCTCGGCATCCACTGCCAGAACGACACGGCCTGCGCCGTGGCGAACACGATCGCCGCCGTCGAGGCGGGGGTGCGGCACTTCCAGGGCACCGCGAACGGCTACGGCGAACGCCCCGGCAACGCCGACATCTTCGCCGTGGTCGCCAACCTCCAGCTCAAGCTCGGGCTGCCCGTCCTACCGGACGGCTGCCTGGGGCAGATGGTGCGGGTCTCCCACGCCATCGCCGAGATCGCCAACATCGCCCCCGACACCCACCAGGCGTACGCCGGGGCCGCGGCCTTCGCCCACAAGGCGGGGCTGCACGCGAGCGCGATCAAGGTGGATCCGCTGCTCTACAACCACGTGGACCCACAGGTGGTGGGCAACGACATGCGGATCCTCGTCACCGAGATGGCCGGCCGGGCCAGCGTCGAGCTCAAGAGCCGCGAGCTGGGCCTGGACCTGGCCGGCCATCCGGAGGCGCTGTCCCGGGTGACCGGGCGGGTCAAGGAGCTGGAGGCCGACGGCTGGTCGTTCGAGGCCGCCGACGCCTCGTTCGAGCTGCTGGTCCGGGCCGAGCTGGACACCGCGCCGCCGAGGCCGTTCACCCTGGAGTCGTACCGGGTGCTGGTCGAGCACCGGGAGGACGGCGCGGTGGTCTCCGAGGCGACCGTCAAGATCCGCGTACGCGGGGAGCGGGTGATCGCCACCGCGGAGGGGAACGGCCCGGTCAACGCCCTGGACGAGGCGCTGCGGGCCGGGCTGGCCCGGCACTACCCGCAGCTGCGCGACTTCGAGCTGGCCGACTTCAAGGTGCGGATCCTGGAGGGCAGCAGCGGCACCGGTGCGGTGACGCGGGTGCTGCTGGAGACCGCCGACCGCAACGGTCGTGACTGGACCACGGTCGGCGTGCACCCCAACGTCGTCGAGGCGAGCTGGCACGCCCTCGTCGACGCCCTCACCTACGGCCTCGACCGCGCCCGGGTCTGAGGCGGCCCGGCCACCGCGGCGGGCACCGGCCGCTTTCCGGCGCGGCGGGTCAGCCGGCCGGCAGGCGCAGCTCGGCCAGGACGGCGCGGTGGTCGCTGCCCGGCACCCGGTGCACGGCCACCGCCCGCACGGCGATCCGGCGGTCGACCAGCACGTGGTCGATGGTCACCGGTGGGATCGGGTCGCCGTCGTAGGGGCCCCAGGTGCCGGTGAGGCCGGCACCGACCTCGTCGGCAGCGTCGACGTAGCCGGTGGCCAGCAGGGCGCGCAGCGGGGCGTGGTCGAGGGTGGCGTTGAAGTCGCCGGCCAGGATCCGCAGCGGCCCGTCCGGCGTCGCGGGCGGCTGCGCGGCCAGGTCGGTGCGCCAGTGGCCGACCTGGTCCACCGCGTACGGCGCCGCCGGGTGCGCCGACTCGACCCGCACCGGCGGCGCCCCGGGCACCGTCACCGTGCCGTACGCCTGGTCGAAGCCCCAACCGCCGCGATTGCGTCGGACGCCGCCCTCGTCGACCGGGAACCGGGCGTAGAGCCCGGAGCCGACCGTGCCCGGCTGCGGGTCGAGGTGCCGGTGGGGGAGCAGCCGGTCCAGTCCGAGCCGGTCCAGCTCCGCTTCGGCCCCGGGGGTGAACTCCTGCACGGTGAGCACGTCGACCCGGTGCCGCTCGACCAGGTCGACCAGCGTCCGCGCGTCGGCGGCCCCGGCGAGCAGGTTGGCGGTCAGCACCCGCACCGTCGGCCCCGCGGCCGAGGGCTGCCCGGCGGGCAGGGCCCGGGGCGCGACCACGGCCACCAGCGCCGTCGTGACCACCGCCGCGACCACCGCGGGCCACCGGCGCCGCAGGGCGAGCGCGAGCACCAGCGGCAACAGGCTCCCGGCGGCCACGTACGGGGTGAAGGCCAGCAGCTGGACCAGCGGCCCATGGTCGAGGCCGGCCAGCCGCAGGGCTGTCCAGGCGACCCCGGGCGCGACGGCCGCCCAGCAGAGCGCGGTGCCCGATCGTCCCGCCCGGCTGCCCGTCACCCGTTCCGCCGCCCCGGTGGTCATGGCCGCGCCTCGGTGATCATGGACGTGCCTGGCGTGATCATGGCTGGAGAGTAGCCCGGCCCCCCGCGCGCCGCGCCCCCCGTCGCCTCCACCGCGCGCATTCGTGAATGCCGTGGCATTCGCTTTTCATAAATTGTCGGCGACCGTCAGCTGTTTTGATGAAGCGTGATCAACTATTGACGTCCGGCTTTTTGCGGTGCTACGTTCCAGTGGGTTGAGACGTCGAAACTCTGAGTAGTAATGCCTGGTCAAGGCCGGTGGAATTCGTCGAGGCGACAACATCTAGGGTGCGGCCTGAAGTGCGGGCTTCCGGCGGTTGTCGCTCATTTTCCCGGCCCAAGAATGGAAATCTGCCGTCCCGTGGCAGCGCGGGAACGGTCGAATTCGCACGGTCAACAAAAGGGAGACCCTGTCATGACCACACTCTTCCGACGCAAGGCGGTGGCGGTGGCCTTCGCCGCCCTGGCGCTCACCCTGGCCGGGGGCGGCATCGCCGTCGCCGGGCCGGCGGCGAAGGCGCCCGCCGAGGTCGCCCAGCCGTCCCTCCGTCAGCCGGGCGACGGCAGCCAGCCGGCGGTGACCCCCGCCGAGGCCCGCAAGGCCAGGGCCGCGCTGGCGCAGGGACCGTCCACGCAGGCGACCGCGCCGGGCACCATCTCCTTCGCCGTCGTCAGCAGCGGTGGCACGCTGCTCCGCGGCTCGCCCGAGGCGGTCTCCGCCACCAGGTACGGCCCCGGGCAGTACCAGGTCCTGTTCGCCTACAACGTCTCGCTGAAGGGCTTCAAGGCCACCATCGGCACCACCGACCCGTACAACGTGCCGCCGGGTGGGGAGATCTCGGTGGCGCCGCGGCTCCAGACGCCGAACGCGGTCTTCGTCCAGACCCGCAACTCGTCCGGCAGCCCGTCCGACCGGCCCTTCCACCTGACCATCACCAACTGACGCACCCGCTGACGCGCCGGCCCCCACCGCCCGTGGGGGCCGGCGCCACGCGGTGGGCCACCGGCGGGCGAGTCGGGCACGCGGGCACCCCCCGCCGGTGTGTGGCCGGCCGCGTCGTCGCTGCCGGCCCGGGAGGCTCGTCCCGGTTCGGGCCGGTAAGGACCGCCCCGGCGCTGATAATCCGACGTTTGTCCGAGGGCCGCCACGGGAAGCAAGCACCGTGACGGACATCTCGGACACCCTGGCCAGCGTGCCCAGCCCGGCCGATCCCGACGCGAGTTCGGCCGAGCTGGAACAGACCCTCTTCGAGGTCAAACGCGTGATCGTCGGGCAGGATCGGCTCGTCGAGCGCCTGCTCACCGCCCTCGTCGCCGACGGGCACTGCCTCCTGGAGGGCGTGCCCGGGGTGGCCAAGACCCTCGCCGCGCAGACCCTCGCCACCGTGGTCGGCGGCACCTTCTCCCGGATCCAGTTCACCCCCGACCTCGTCCCGTCGGACATCGTCGGCACCCGGATCTACCGGGCGTCGAAGGAGACCTTCGACATCGAGCTGGGCCCCGTCATGGCCAACCTGGTGCTCGCCGACGAGATCAACCGTGCCCCCGCCAAGGTGCAGTCCGCGTTGCTGGAGGCGATGGCGGAGCGCCAGGTCTCCATCGGCGGGCGCAGCTACCCCGTGCCCGACCCGTTCCTGGTGCTGGCCACCCAGAACCCGATCGAGTCCGAGGGGGTCTACCAACTGCCGGAGGCGCAGCGCGACCGGTTCCTGATGAAGATCGTGGTCGACTACCCGAGCGACGCCGACGAGCTGGCCATCCTCTACCGGATGAGCGCCGACCGGCCCACCGCCCGGCGGGTGCTCGACCCGCAGCGGCTGCGCGACCTCCAGGCCCGCGCCACCCACGTCTTCGTGCACCACGCCCTCGCCGAGTACGTCGTCCGGCTCATCCTCGCCACCCGCGACCCCGGCCGGTTCGGCCTGCCGGAGATCGCCCCGCTGCTCGCGTACGGGGCGAGCCCCCGGGCCACGCTCGGGCTGGTCGCCGCCGCCCGGGCCCAGGCGCTGCTGCGCGGCCGGGAGTACGTGCTGCCCGAGGACATCCGCGAGCTGGCCGTCGACGTGCTGGCCCACCGGCTGGTGCTCTCCTTCGACGCGGTCGCCGACGGGGTGTCCGCCGAGTCGCTGGTGCGTCGGCTGGTCGAGGCGGTGCCGCCGCCCCGCGTCGCCACCGGCCACCCCGAGTTCGCGACCGACCTGGCGGCGGCATGAGGTGGCGCGGGGCCACCTCGCCGGCGCCCGTGCCGGCCGACCCGGGGCTGGCCGACCTCGCCCCGGACCGGCGGCTGCGCCGGCTGGAACTGACCGTCACCCGGCGGCTCGACGGCCTGCTGCACGGCCGGTACCGCGGCCTGCTCCCCGGGCCGGGCAGCGAGCCGGCCGGCAGCCGGGAGTACCGCCCCGGTGAGGACGAGGTGCGCCGGATGGACTGGGCGGTGACCGCCCGGACCACGGTCCCGCACGTCCGCGAGGTCGACGCCGACCGGGAGCTGACCACCTGGCTGCTGGTGGACGCGAGCCCCAGCATGGAGTACGGCACCGCCGAGCTGGACAAACGCGAACTGGCCGTGGCGGCCGTGGCGGCGGTCGGCTTCCTCACCGCCGGGGTCGGCAACCGGCTCGGCGCGCAGGTGCTCGGCCCGGCCGGACTGCGTCGCTTCCCGCCCCGCAGCGGGCGTACCCACCTGCTCGGGCTGCTGCGGGCCCTGCTGACCGCGCCGCGCACCAGCGCGTACGACGAGCGCCGCCCGCCGCCCGGCGGCCCCGACCTGGCCGACGGGCTGGCCGCCGTGCACCGGGTGGCGCTGCGGCGCGGCCTCGTGGTGGTGGTCTCGGACTTCCTCGACGGCCTGCCCGACGACCCCCGGCACGCGCCGGCCTGGGAGGCGCCCCTGCGCCGGCTCGCCGTGCGGCACCAGGTGCTCGCCGTGCAGGTCACCGACCCGCGCGAACTGGAACTGCCGGACGTCGGCCTGATCACCCTGGTCGACCCGGAGACCGGCCGGACGCGGGAGGTGTGGAGCGGCGACCCCCGCCTGCGCGAGCGGTACGCGGTCGCCGCCGCCGCCCAGCGCGACCAGGTGGGCCAGGCGCTGCGCCGCAGCGGGGCGACCCACCTGCCGCTGCGCACCGACCGCGACTGGAGCGCGGACATCGTGCGCCACGTGCACGCCCAGCGGCGGCTCGCGGCGGCCCCCGTCGCCGCGGCCCGGGGAGGTGCGGCGTGATCTGGCAGTCACCCGTCCGGCTCTGGCTGCTGCTCGGGGTGCTCGCCCTGGCCGTCGGCTACCTGTTGGCGCAGCGCCGGCGCAGCCGGTACGCCGTCCGCTTCACCAACCTGCGGCTGCTCGACCGGGTCGCGCCGCAGCGGCCGACCTGGCGGCGGCACCTGCCGGCCGGGCTCTTCCTCGCCATGCTGGCGCTGCTGGTGGTCGGCTTCGCCCGGCCGACGGCGGAGGTGCGGGTCCCCCGCGAGCGGGCCACGGTGATGGTGGCCGTGGACGTCTCGACCTCGATGCTCGCCGGCGACGTGGAACCCGACCGGCTCAGCGCCGCCAAGGAGTCCGCCCGGCGCTTCGTCGACAGCCTGCCCGACGAGTTCAACGTCGGGTTGGTCGCCTTCGCGGGCAGCGCGGCGGTGCTGGTGCCGCCGAGCACCGACCGGGAGGCGCTGCACGAGGGGGTCGAGCGGCTGGTCGAGGGGGCCACCGGGGTGCAGGGCACGGCCATCGGCGAGGCCATCAGCACCTCGCTCGGCGCGGTGAAGGGCTTCGACAGCCAGGCGGCCAAGGACCCGCCGCCGGCCCGGATCATCCTGCTCTCCGACGGCGCGAACACCTCCGGCATGGACCCGATGGAGGCGGCGGCCGACGCGGTGACCATGAAGGTGCCGGTGCACACCATCTCGTTCGGCACCCCCGGCGGCACCGTGGACCGGGGCGGCCGACCGATCCAGGTGCCGGTGGACGGGCAGACCCTGCGCGCAGTCGCCGAGGAGACCGGGGGCGGGTTCCACGAGGCCCACACCAGCGACGAACTGCGCGCCGTCTACGACGACATCGGCACCTCGGTGGGCTACCGCACCGAACGGCAGGACGTCTCGGCCCGCTTCATCGGCCTGGGACTGGTGTTCGCGATGGGCGCCGCGGCCGGCTCGATGCGCTGGTTCTCCCGGCTGCCCTGACCCGTACGGCCACCGCCGAAGAGAACACGTGAGGAGCGTACGCATGGCAGTGCAGACCGGGTTGGGCGAGCCGCGCGGCCCCTGGTTCATCTCGCCGGAGCTGGACCCGGACGGGCGGTCCCGGTGGGACGGGCCCGGGTCGGACCGTCGCCCGGCCGGGTGGCGTCGGCACGGGCGGCTGCTGGCCGCGCTGTCGGTGGTGGCCCTGTCCACGGCCTCCGGTGCGGTGGCCGGCGGCGTGGTGGCCAGCCGGGACGGCGCGCCCGGCCCGGCGGCGGCCTCGGCGGCCCCGGTCCCGGCGGAGCTGGTGACCGCGGCCGAGAAGACCGTGCCGGGGGTCGTCTCGGTGCTCGTGGGGGGCGGCGCCGGGGCCTCGGCGACCGGCTCCGGCTTCGCCGTCGACGACCAGCAGCACATCATCACCAACGACCACATCCTGGCGAAGGGGGGTGGCGGCTCGGTGACGGTGGAGCTGCCGGACGGGCGGCGGTTCGCCGCCGAGGTGGTCGGCCGGGAGTCGCGTAGCGACCTCGCGGTGCTCCGGGTGCCCCCGTCGGCCGGCCTGGCGGCGCTGCCGCTGGCGAAGCCGGGGTCGACCCGGGTCGGCGAGCCGGTGCTGGCGGTCGGCTCGCCGCTGGGCCTCGCCGGCACCGTCACCGCCGGCATCGTGAGCGCCCTGGACCGGGAGGTGCGCCTCGGCGACAACCGGCACACCGCGGTGCAGACCGACGCCTCCATCAACCCGGGCAACTCGGGCGGCCCGCTGGTCAACGCGCGCGGCGAGGTGGTGGGGGTGAACACCGCGATCGCCACCATCGACGGCAACGGCTCCATCGGGATCGGCTTCGCCATCCCCATCGAACAGGTGCAGAAGACCGCCGACACGATCATCGGAAAGGGCGGCTGAGCTGCCCTCATGCCCGCCCGAGACCGCGTGGGAACGTGAGAACTGTCGGATACCCGGCGCGGAATGATCGGACAATGGAAATATTACGCTGAGTGTGGATACTGGCGTGGGTGGAGCGTCCTGTCCGTGGCCCTCCTGCTGGTGGGCCTGATCATCGGAACCGGTGTCGGGTCGGCGTACGCCCGGGCGCGACGCGGGTGGGCCGACTACCAGACCGTCAAGAAGACCGTGCCCGGTGCCCGGCGCACCGCGTGGCTGCTGATCAAGGTGGCCACCACGAAGATCGGGGTGATCGCCCTGCTGCTCGTCGGGGCGGTCGCGTACGCCGCCGTCGACTCCGACGCCGAGCCCGCGTCACCCGGCCCGACCCCGAGCCCGTCCGCCACCCCGAGCACCTGGCCGGGGCGTTAGCCTCGGGGTGTGGACGACGGACTGCGGGTGACCGACCGGTGGGTCGTCCCCGCCGCTGAGCTGCGGGAACGCTTTTCCCGCTCGTCCGGCCCCGGCGGCCAGGGCGTCAACACCACCGACTCCCGGGTCGAGCTGAGCTACGACCTGGGCGCCTCGCCCGGGGTGCCCGAACCGCTGCGGGCGCGGGCGCTGGACCGGCTCGCCGGGCGGCTCGTCGACGGCGTGCTGACCGTCACCGCGAGTGAGCACCGGGCGCAGTTGGCCAACCGGGAGGCGGCCCGGGAACGGCTGGCCGCGCTGCTGCGCGAGGCGGCGGCCCCGCCGCCCCCGCCCCGCCGGCCGACCCGGCCCTCGCGCGGCGCCAAGGAGCGCCGGCTGGCCGAGAAGAAGCGCCAGTCGCAGCGCAAGCGCGACCGCCGCGTCGACGGCGACTGACGGACGACCGCGGCGACCGACGGGCAGGGGCGGCCGACGGGCCGGAGGGCCGCTACCGGAGGATCTACGCCGGCAGGGCGTCGACCGGCGGATCTACGCCGGCAGGGCGTCGAGCAGTCGGGCTCGCAGCACGGCGGCCCGGTCGGCGAACCCCCGCTGCGCGGCGGCGTACTCGGCCCGCCCCTCCGGGGTCTCCACCCGTACCGGCGGGTAGCCCAGGTCGGACAGGTCGTACGGGGAAGCGCGCATGTCCAGGGTGCGGATCTCCCTGGCCAGCTCGAAGCAGTCCGCGACGAGTTCGGCGGGCACGAGCGGCGACAGCTTGTACGCCCACTTGTAGAGGTCCATGTTGGCGTGCAGGCAGCCCGGCTGCTCGTGGGCGTGCTGCGTCTCCCGCGTCGGGGTGAGCAGGTTCAACGGCCGGGCCGGCGCGGTGAAGAACCGGTACGCGTCGAAGTGGCTGCACCGCACCCCGCGCTCCTCCACCACGGCCGCGGTCCGCTCCGGGCTCAGCCGCAGCGGCCAGGCGTTGTGGCGTACCTCCGCCTGGGTCTGCCGGTAGACCATGGCCCACTCGTGCATCCCGAAACAGCCGAGGTGCGCCGGCCGGCCGGCGGTCGCCACCAGCAGCGCCGGGATCCACTCGACCGACTCGGCGCGCCGCGCGCGTACCCCCTCGGTGTCGAGGGTGACCCCGGCGGCGGTGGCGCGGTAGTCCCGGCCGAACTCGGCCGGGTCCGCGTCGCGCAGCGCCACCCCGGCCCCCGGGTGCCACCGGCGCAGCTGGGCCGGGCGGTGCGAGTAGTAGGTGAAGAGGAAGTCCTCCACCGGGTGCTTCCCGCCCCGGCGGCGGCGCGCCAGGTGCGGGGTGAGCCAGGCGTCGACCCGCTCCTCGTGCGCCCGGCGCCGGGCCCGCCAGCGCGCCGCGTCGAGCACGGCGGTCGGGGCGAGGGCGGCGGTCACGGACCCAGGGTACGACCGCCGCCCCGCCGCCGGTCAGGGCACGTCCACCCGGACCCCGGCGGAGAACACCCCGCTGCGCAGCTCCAACTGCTCCGGCGGCGCCTGCCCGTCGACCGTGAAGACCAGCGGCAGCACCATCCGGCTGCCGCCCGCCATCGGCTGGGCGAAGACGTCGCGGCCCTGGTTGGCGGCCCGGGTGGCCTGCTCGTCGGTGCTGACGAAGTTGCCGTCCGGCAGGTACGCCCGTTGCAGGCGGCCGTGCCAGCTCTGCTTCTCCGGGGTGAGGTTGCGCACCCCGACCGTGGCCTGGCACTGCCGCGCGCCGCGGCCCGGCTCGCACGCGACCCGGAAGACGGTGAACTCGAACGCCGACTCGCGCAGCGGCTCGCCGATCGCGCCGTTGGTGCCCCGGCCGATCCACGCGCCACTGGTCGGCTGGCTGTCGGTGTCGATGGCCGCGACCTCCCGGGTGGCCGTCCAGGCGGCGGTGCCCACCGTGCCGGCCAGCACCGCGGCGGCCACCGGCACGATCAGCCAGACGGACGGCGTGCGGCGGGTCTGCGCCGGCCGGGGCGTGGCGGGCCGCGGGTAGACGGTCCCCCGCCCGCCGGGCGAGAGGGCCGCGGCGCCGGGCCGGCGGCGCCGCCGCCACGTCCAGACCCCGACGAGCGCGAGCACCGCCACCGTGGCCAGCCCGGCCAGCAGCACGGGCGTCCGACGCCACGCCGGTGTCTCCGGGGTCTCCTTCGCCGCCGCCGGCGCGGCCGCGTTCCAGGTCGCCGTCGCGCAGTCGTACGGCCGGCTGCCGTCGCGGGCGAAGGCGCAGGCCGGCGCGGTCAGCGGCCGGTCCGGGGCGGCGGTGGTCAGCGTCGTGCCCAGGGTGGTGGTGCTGCGGGCGGGCAGCTTGAGCTGCCAGGTCACCGCGGCGGCCGACTGGCCGCCGTCGCGGGTGGCCCGGCCGCCGGTGGTGATGGCGGTCGCCGAGGCGCCGGGCGGCAGCTCCTGCCGCACGGTGGTGTCCACCGGCGTGTTGCCGGCGTTGCGGACCTGGATCCGGTAGCGCGGCGCCGGCGTGCTCTCCGGCGCCACCGCCACCGTGACCGGCGGCTTCGCCATCGGCGGGGCGGCCCGGGTCGGGGTGGGCACCGCGGGCGGCACCGACGGCATCGCCGGCGCCGGGGTCGGCGCGGCCGCCGCCGGTGGCGGCTGCGCGGCCGCCGCGGGTGGTGCCGCCGTGGGCAGTGCCGGCACGGCGGCGAGGATGCCGAGGCAGTGGACGAACACTGCGAGGGCCCTGTGGTGTCGTGTCGATGCAGGCATACGAACGAACCTCCGGAGCCGACGCTAGGGGCGGGGCGACGCCGGGCGGGTACGAAGTCGCGAAGTCCGCCCCGGGACATGGGACGTGGCGTAGGGTGCGCGGCCGGCGGCGCGCCCGGGGTTGTGCGAGCCGGTTGCCAGGGTGTGCGGGCCGGACGGCGCGCCTACGGTGTCTCGGGCCGGGCGGCACGCCGCCGCGCTGCTGCCCGCCGGCCGGGATCCGCCTGGGCGGGTCGTGGCCTGGGCCGGGGTGCGGGTCGTCCGGGACTAGATTGGCCTGGTGCGTATCGCTCGTTTTGCTCATGCCAAGGGAATGTCGTTCGGGGTCGTCGAGGGCGAGCCGGAGGCGGGCCCGCAGGGCCTGACCGTCGCCGAGATCGAGGGCCACCCGTTCGGCCAGATCCAGTTCTCCGGTGCCCGCTGGGCGCTCTCCGACGTCCGGCTGCTCTCGCCGATCCTGCCCAGCAAGGTCGTCTGCGTCGGGCGCAACTACGCCGAGCACGCCGCCGAACACGGCAGCGAGGTGCCGAAGGAGCCGCTGCTGTTCCTCAAGCCGTCCACGTCGGTGATCGGGCCCCGCGACGCGATCCGGCTGCCGATCTTCTCCAAGCAGGTCGAGCACGAGGCGGAGCTGGCGGTGGTGATCGGCGCGCCGGGCGCCCGGCGCGCCGACCGGGCCGCCGCGGAGCGGGCCATCTTCGGCTACACCTGCGCCAACGACGTCACGGCCCGGGATCTCCAGCGCTCCGACGGCCAGTGGACCCGCGCCAAGGGCTTCGACTCGTTCTGCCCGATCGGGCCGTGGATCACGACCGGTCTCGACGTGCGGGACCTGGAGGTCCGGTGTGAGGTGGGTCGCAATCCCGAAGAGATGGAGGTCCGCCAGCTCGGCCGTACGCGGGACATGGTCTTCGACGTGCCGGCCCTGGTGTCGTACGTCTCGCACGTGATGACGCTGCTCCCCGGCGACGTGGTGCTCACGGGCACGCCGGCGGGGGTTAGCCCGCTCACGGACGGGGATACGGTCACCGTGCGGATCGAGGGGATCGGGGAGCTGACCAATCCGGTGGTGCCCGTCGCCTGATCCGGGTCGAGGCCCGGTTTTCGCAGCTCAGAGGCGGTTCCGGGGGCTCGATTTGGCCTGTCGGCACCGGGAGGGTAAAGTTTGTTCCCGGCGCCGCAAGGGGCCAATGGGGTATGGGGTAATTGGCAGCCCGACTGATTCTGGTTCAGTTAGTCTAGGTTCGAGTCCTGGTACCCCAGCGCAGCCGAGGTTCGAGAGAGCCTCGGGCGCTGGATCTCGGTGGAGAGAAGCTCCGGTTCCCGTCAGGGAGTCGGAGGTTCTCTCTGATAGAGTCCAGCAGCGCCGCTCGGGAGAGCGGTGTGGCAAGGAAGGTTCTGGCCCCGTCGTCTAGCGGCCCAGGACGCCGCCCTCTCAAGGCGGTAGCGCCGGTTCGAATCCGGTCGGGGCTACAGCATGATCGGCCCGTCTCACCCATGGTGAGGCGGGCCGTTTCGCTTTCCCGACCCGGTGTCGTGCCACCCCCGCCCGGTCTGCGCCGGATCCTGCCCGTCCGGCCGTCTCTGCCGGTTCCCCGGCGGTTGCCGCGGTGGCGGCTTCCTGCGGTGCCGGCCCCTTGCGGCGGTCGCGGGTGCCGGTTTCCCGCGGCGATCGCCAGGTGCCGCCCTTCGGCCGCCCGGCACCTGGCGGTCACGGAGGCCCGCGCGCCCGCCCGACTCCGTGCCGGCCCCCCTCAGGGGACGCCGCTAGACTACAGCGGCACCGCTCGCAAGGGCGGTGGAAGCAGGGAAAGTCTTGGCCCCGTCGTCTAGCGGCCCAGGACGCCGCCCTCTCAAGGCGGTAGCGCCGGTTCGAATCCGGTCGGGGCTACAACACGAACGGTCCGCTCGCTCCGGCGAGGCGGACCGTTTCGCTATTCCAGCCCCCACCCGCTCCCCAGCCGGCCCGGCTCCCGACTTCCGGATCCTGGTCCTGGCCGGGATCCCGGCCCCCGCCCGGATCCCGGCGGCCCGTCCGCCTTCCGGACCCGGCCCGGAAAGGCCGGTGGCGGGGGTGGGTCAAAGGCCGGAGAGGCGTTGGCCGGCCCGGACGACGGCCATGGCGTGGCGTTCGCCGGGGCGGCGGCCGAGGCGCTCGATCGGGCCGGAGACGCTGATCGCGGCGATGACCCGGCCGGTGCGGTCGCGGATCGGCGCTGAGATGCTCGCCACACCGGCCTCCCGCTCGGCGACGCTCTGCGCCCAGCCACGGCGGCGTACCTCGGCGAGGGTGCGGCCGGTGAACTTCGACCGGGGCAGCAGCGGCATCACCGCCTCCGGCGGCTCCCACGCGAGCAGGATCTGGGCCGCCGAGCCGGCCGTCATCGGCAGCACCGAGCCGACCGGCACGGTGTCCCGCAGGCCGCTGGCCCGCTCGGCGGCGGCCACGCAGATCCGCTCGTCGGCGCGGCGCAGGTAGAGCTGCGCGCTCTCACCGGTGGCGTCGCGCAGGGCGGCCAGCAGCGGCTCCGCCGCCGTCAGGAGCACGTCCGGCGCGGCGTTGGCGAGCTCACCCAGGCGCGGGCCGGGGCGCCAGCGGCCCTGGGTGTCCCGGACGAGCATCCGGTGGATCTCCAGCGCCTGCGCCAGCCGGTGCGCGGTCGCCCGGGGCAGCTTGGTGCGTTCAACGAGTTCGGCCAGGCTGGCGCCGTCGACGCAGGCGGCCAGAATGACCACCGCCTTGTCGAGAACGCCGACACCGCTCATACTGTGTCCCACAAGCCGAAATTTACCTCCCAGAATTTAGGATGTCCAGATGGTGGGAGTCACTACTGCCGAGCCGAGGACCCTGGCCGAGAAGGTCTGGGACGCGCACGTCGTACGGTCCGCCGAGGGCGAGCCCGATCTGCTCTTCATCGACCTGCACCTGCTGCACGAGGTGACCAGCCCGCAGGCCTTCGACGGGCTGCGCCTCGCCGGCCGCCGGGTGCGCCGCACCGACCTCACGCTCGCGACAGAGGACCACAACACCCCGACCGGGTACGCCGACCCGTCGTTCCGGGAACGGCGTGGCGACCTGCTCACCATCGCCGACCCCACCTCGCGCACGCAGATCGAGACGCTGCGCCGCAACTGCGCCGAGTTCGGCGTGCGGCTGCACCCGCTGGGCGACGCCAACCAGGGCATCGTGCACGTCATCGGCCCGCAGCTCGGCGTCACCCAGCCCGGCATGACCATCGTGTGTGGCGATTCGCACACCGCCACCCACGGCGCGTTCGGGGCGCTCGCGTTCGGCATCGGCACGAGCGAGGTCGAGCACGTGCTGGCCACCCAGACGCTGCCGCAGAGCCGGCCGAAGACGATGGCGGTGAACGTGACGGGGCAGCTCGCCCCCGGGGTCACCGCCAAGGACCTGGTGCTCGCGCTGATCGCCCAGGTCGGCACCGGCGGCGGTCGCGGCCACATCGTCGAGTACCGCGGCGAGGCGATCCGGTCGCTGTCCATGGAGGGGCGGATGACCATCGCCAACATGTCGATCGAGTGGGGCGCCAAGGCCGGCATGATCGCGCCCGACGAGACCACGTTCGCGTACCTGAAGGGGCGGCCGAACGCCCCGCAGGGCGCCGACTGGGACGCGGCGGTCGCCTACTGGCGGAGCCTGCCCACCGACGAGGGCGCGACCTTCGACGCCGAGGTGACCCTCGACGCCGGCGCGGTCACCCCGTTCGTCACCTGGGGCACCAACCCGGGTCAGGGCGCGCCGCTGGGCGCCGCGGTGCCGGACCCGGAGGAGTTCGTCACCGACGCCGAGCGGACCGCCGCGCGCCGCGCGCTGGAGTACATGGACCTGCGCCCCGGCACCCCGCTGCGCGACCTCGCGGTCGACGTGGTCTTCGTCGGCTCCTGCACCAACGGCCGGCTGGAGGACCTCCGGGCCGCCGCCGACGTGCTGCGCGGGCACCGGGTCGCCGACGGGGTGCGGATGCTCGTCGTGCCCGGCTCCGCCGCCGTCCGCGAGGCGGCCGAGGCGGAGGGGCTGGACAAGGTCTTCACCGACGCCGGGGCCGAGTGGCGCTTCGCCGGCTGCTCGATGTGCCTGGGCATGAACCCGGACACGCTCTCCCCGGGCCAGCGCTCCGCGTCCACCTCCAACCGCAACTTCGAGGGCCGCCAGGGCCGGGGCGGACGCACCCACCTGGTCTCCCCGCCGGTCGCCGCCGCCACCGCCGTGGCGGGCCGGCTGGCCGCTCCCGCCGACCTGTAGAAGGGCACACCGCAGATGGAGAGGTTCACCACCCACACTGGCACCGCCGTGCCGCTGCGCCGTTCCAACGTGGACACCGACCAGATCATCCCCGCCGTGTACCTCAAGCGGGTGACCCGGACCGGTTTCGCGGACGGCTTGTTCAGCGCCTGGCGCGAGGACCCCGAATTCGTGCTCAACGATGCGGCGTATTCCGGCTCGTCGATTCTCGTGACCGGTCCGGAGTTCGGCACCGGCTCCTCCCGGGAGCACGCCGTCTGGGCGCTGCGCGACTGGGGCTTCCGTGCCGTGATCTCCCCCCGCTTCGGCGACATCTTCCGGGGCAACGCGCTCAAGGAGGGGTTGCTCCCGGTCGAGTTGGAATTGAAAGCGGTCGAGGAGATCTGGGATCTCGTCGAGGCCGACCCGACCACCCCGGTCACCGTCGACCTGACCGCCCGGCAGGTCCGGGTCGGTGGGGCCACCTGGTCGTTCCCGCTCGACGACTTCAGCCGCTGGCGGCTGCTGGAGGGCTTGGACGACATTGGACTCACCCTCCGGCACGAGGCCGAGATCAGTGCCTTCGAGGCCACCCGGCCGCCGTTCCTGCCCTCGGTCGCATAGCCGTACGCCCGATCCCGCAGCGGTTTCCGCCCCCGCCGGTCTGACCGGTGGGGGCGAATCCGTTACGACACAAGGGCTTTTTTCCACCGAATGTTTGTGTCCCGGCAGCACAGGGCATACCGTGCGCGCAGAATGGCTCGCGTCGAGTCAGTTGCACAATCGGGAGGAAGTCGTGAACAAGGCCGAGCTCATCGAGGCGCTCGCCGTTCGCCTGGGGGACCGGAAGACGGCGACGGCCGCGCTCGACGCGGTCCTCGCTGAGGTCCAGGCGGCGGTCACCAAGGGCGAGAAGGTGGCGATCACCGGATTTGGAGCGTTCGAAAAGCGCGTCCGGGGCGCCCGAACAGCGCGCAACCCGCGGACCGGCGAGGCGGTGAAGGTCAAGAAGACATCCGTCCCGACCTTCCGCCCGGGCGCCGGGTTCAAGGAGATGGTGGCCAGCGGCAAGGTGCCGAAGGCCACGGCGGCGGCGAAGAAGACCGCCACGGCCGCCGCCAAGACCACTGGCGCCAAGGCCACGGGTGCCAAGGCGGCGGGTGCCAAGGCGGCGGGTGCCAAGGCGACCGGCGCCAAGGCCACCACGGCGGCGGCGAAGAAGACCACCGCGGCGAAGGCCGCCGCGGCGAAGAAGACGACCGCGGCCAAGAAGACCACGGCGGCGAAGGCGGCCAAGACGACCGCCGCGAAGAAGACCACGACCGCCAAGGCCGCCCCGGCGAAGAAGACCACCGCGGCGAAGGCCACCGCGGCCAAGAAGACGACCGCAGCCAAGAAGACGACCGCGGCCAAGAAGGCCCCGGCGAAGAAGGCCCCGGCGAAGAAGGCCGCGGCCAAGCGCTGATGTCGAGCGGTACGAGGGCGTCCACCGGCACGGTGGGCGCCCTCGCCGCGTCCACGCGCCCGTCGTCGGGGCGTTGACCGGGGCGGTGCGCCGCACGCAGAATCGCCGCACCCCTTCCGGTCGGCGAAAGGCAGCCCGTGCGCTACCGCCACCGCACCACCCTCACCCTCGCCCTGGGCGTCGTGCTGCTGGTCGACGTGCTGCGTGTCTTCCTGCCGGCGGTCATCACCATCTTCGGGCAGGCCGCCTCGACCCCGGCCGAGCTGCTGGGGGCGTTCGCGCTCGGCTGGTTCGTGCTCGCCCTGGCCGCGCCCGCGCTGATCCGCCGGGTCGGCGCCCGCCCGGTCGCGCTCGTCGCCGCCGTCCTGCTGGTCGCCGCCCGGCTCGCCGTCACCGGCCAACCGGGCGGGCGGCTCCAGCTCTGGCTCGCCACGGCCGGGCTGCTCGCCGGGCTGGTCTGGCTCGCCGGTGTCGCCGCCGCCACCCACCGGCCGGCGCCCGGGCTGGCGCTCGGGCTGGCCCTCGGGGCGATCCTGCACACCGCGCTGGACACGTACCGCCTGGGCTTCCTCGGGAGCTGGCAGTCGTGGCTCGCCGCCGGCCTGGTCGGCGGACTCTTCCTGGCGGGGCAGACGCGGCCCGCGCCGCCGGCCGGCCCGGGCGGCGTACGGAGCTGGCTGCTGGCCGGCCCGGCGCTGCTGCTCGCCGGCATGGTGGCACTCTCCCCGGCGGTCGCCCGGACGGCGACGACGTACCAGTTCGGTCTGCTGCGGTCGCATCCCGGCGACGAGGTGGGGGTCGCCACCGTGCCGCTCCTCGGCCCCGCCCCGGTCGCCGTGGCGGTCGGCGGATTCCTGCTCGCCGCGCTGGCGTCACCGCGCCGGGGGGCGTGGCGGTGGCTCGCCCCGGCGGCCCTGGTGGCCGGGGCCGTCCTCTTCGCCCTCGAACGCGGGGAGCTGCTGCTGCCGGCCGTCCTGCTCGCCGCGGCGGGGCTCGGCGGCTGCCTGGCGTCCGCCGGCGCGGCCGACGAACGGGACACGCCCGCCGCCGGCTCCACCGAGGGGACCGACGCCGCCGGGTTCGCCGTGGTCGACGGCGGCACCGCCGATCCGGGCCGGGCGGCGGGCCGGCGCGCGTACGCGGCGGTCGCCGGGATGCTGCTCTTCGCCGTCGCGGCGGTTCTCTACTACGCGGCGTACGACCTGGGCCACCCCAACGCCGGGATGCCCGTGGCCGTGGCGGTGCTGGTCGCCGCGGTAGCCCTGGCCGCCCGGCCCGCGGTGGGGCCGGTGCCGTCGCCGCTGCCGCCGGTGCGGACCGCCGCCGCGGCCACCGCGCTGGCGCTGGTCGCCGCGATCGCCAGCGACGAGCTGCTGTCCGCGAGCAACCGGGACGGGCCGCCCGACACGGTGCGGGTGGCGGCGTACAACGTCCGGATGGGGTTCGGGACGGACGGCCGCTTCGACCCGGACGCGCTGGCGCGGGCCGTCGCCGGGGCCGACGTCGTGGCGCTCAGCGAGGTGGACCGGGGCTGGCTGCTCAACGGCGGCCACGACACGCTCGACCTGCTGGCGGAGCGGCTGAACATGCCGTACGTCTTCGCGCCGGCCGCCGACCCGCTCTGGGGTGACGCCGTGCTGAGCCGCTGGCCCCTGGACGGGGCCCGGACCCGGCCGCTGCCGGCGGTCGGCGCGCCCACCGGCGCGCAGGCCCTCGGGGTCACGGTCGACCTCGGCGACGGCGTCCGCCTCGCGGTGGTCGCCACCCACCTGCAACCGCCGCCCGGCCAGGGCCCGGTGGTCCAGGCCCGCGCGGTCGCCGACTTCGCCCTCCGGTACGCGGCCGGCCGCCCGCTGGTGGTCGCCGGCGACCTGAACACCGAGCCGGGCGATCCGGCGTTCGCCGAGTTCACCCGGGCCGGACTGGTCGACGCGCTGGCCGCGGCCCGCCCGCTGCCGACCAGCCCGGCGGACGACCCGCGCCAGCAGATAGACCACGTGTTCGTCACGCCCGACCTGGGCGCCGGCGATCCGGTGGCCCCGCGCGGCACGGCCAGCGACCACCTGCCGGTCGCCGTGACCCTGACCCTGCCACCGGCCTGACCCGCCGCCGGGGCGCGGCGGCCGGGGCGCGCGGCCGGCCGCGCCGCACCGGGGCGGCGGGGGCGGCCGGTCAGAGGCGGTCGGCGGATCGGCGGGGGCGGCCGGTCAGAGGCGGTCGGTGGCGAGCAGGCGGTCCCGAGCGAAGGCGAGCAGCCAGCCGCCGCCCTTCGGGGTGGTGAAGTCGCCCGCCCGCCCGCTGAGCCGCTCCAGGGCGGCCGGGATCACCTTGCCCTGGCTGCACACCCCCGCCCGCTCGCCGGAGGCCGCCAGCTCGGCCAGGCGGGCGGCGACGGCCAGCACGCACTCGTCGGGCTGCTGGCCCGGCCGCGGCTCGTCCAGGTCGCCGCTCACCTCGATCGGCAGGTCGAGCAGCGCCGCCGCCGGGTCGAGGGTCTGCACGCACCGGCGGGCCGAGGCCGACAGCAGCCGCGCCGGGCGGACCAGCGCCACCAGCGGGGCCAGCACCTGTGCCTGCGCCCAGCCCCGGGCGTCGAGCGGCCGGCCGGTGTCCGGGCCGGACCAGGTGGCCCGCTTGCCGGCGTGCCCGTGCCGCACGAGCGCGATCGTCCCGGTCACCGCCGGCAGGGCCGCGAACGCGGCCAGCACCTCCGCGTCGTGCGGGTAGCTGACCAGCCGTACGGCCTCGTCGACGCCGAGCCAGCGCACCTCGTCGACCTCCGTGCCCGGCTGGAAGCCGCCGTCGGCCACCGCCCGCATCGACCAGTAGTCGACCACCTTCGGCTGGCCCTCGCTGCGGTAGCGCACGCTGGGCAGCCGCATCTGCGGCACCGCCCGGACGTCGGTCTCCTCGGCCACCTCGCGTACGGCGGCGAGCAGGGGGTGCTCGTCCGGCTCCAGCTTGCCCTTCGGCAGCGACCAGTCGCCGTAGCGGGGCCGGTGCACCAGGCACACCAGCACCCCGGCGTGCCGCCCGCCCGGGCCCACGGCGGTGGGGCCGGGGTCGTCGGCGGGGCGCCACACGACGCCGCCGGCTGCCCGGATCGGCGTCGTCCCGTCGGGGACGTCGGCCGCCCAGCTCCGACCCGGGCCGGCTGCGTCCCGCTCATCCAACATCCGGTCAGCCTATGCGCGCGCCGGTCAGCCCGCCGTGCCACCGACGCGACGCAGCAGCAGTTCCTGCAGGTGCACCAGCGGCTCCTCGGCCGTGCCGGTACGCCGGCTCCAGGTGCCGTCCGCCGCCAGCTCGAACGCCTCCACGTCCGGGCTCATCGCGGCGGCCATGACGTGGTCCAGCTCGGCCCGGGCGACCGGGTCGCTGACCTGCACCAGCGCCTCGACGCGGCGGTCCAGGTTGCGGTGCATCAGGTCGGCCGAGCCCATCCAGAACTCGGCGTCGCCGTTGTTGCCGAACCGGAAGATCCGGGAGTGCTCCAGGAACCGGCCCAGGATGGAGCGGACCCGGATGTTCTCCGACAGGCCCGGCACCCCCGGCCGCAGCGTGCACATGCCACGGATGACCAGGTCGACGTGCACGCCGGCCCGGGAGGCCCGGTAGAGGGCGTCGGTGATCTCCTCGTCGACCAGCGAGTTCACCTTGATCTGCACGAGCCCGGGCATGCCGAGCCGCACGTGCGAGATCTCCCGCTCGATGCGCTCGATCAGCCCGCTGCGGATGCCCTGCGGGGCGACCAGCAGCCGCCGGTACGCGGTCTGCCGGCTGTAGCCGGTGAGGACGTTGAACAGGTCGGTCAGGTCGGCGCCGATCTCCGGGTCGGCGGTGAGCATGCCGAAGTCCTCGTAGAGCCGGGCGGTCTTCGGGTGGTAGTTGCCGGTGCCGATGTGGCAGTAGCGGCGGATCTGGTTGCCCTCCTGGCGTACCACCAGGGCGGTCTTGCAGTGCGTCTTCAGGCCCACCAGGCCGTAGACGACGTGGCAGCCGGCGCGCTCCAGGGTGCGCGCCCAGCCGATGTTGGCCACCTCGTCGAAGCGCGCCTTCAGCTCGACCAGCACCACCACCTGCTTGCCGGCGGCCGCCGCGTCGACCAGCGCGTCGACGATCGGCGAGTCGCCGCTGGTGCGGTAGAGGGTCTGCTTGATGGCCAGCACGTCGGGGTCGGCGGCGGCCTGCTCGATGAAGCGCTGCACGCTGGTGGCGAACGAGTGGTACGGGTGGTGCACCAGGATGTCGCCGTCGCGCAGGGTGGCGAAGACGCTGCGCGGCACCTCGCCCTCGGTGAGCCGGGGATGGGTGGCCGGCACGAACGGGGGGTCCTTCAGGTCCGGCCGGTCGGCCTCGTTGTAGAGCTGCCACAGCGCGGAGAGGTCCAGCAGGCCGGGCACCCGCAGCACCTCCTGGTCGTGCATGTCCAGTTCGCGGACGAGCAGCTCCAGCATGTGGTCGGAGATCGAGGCGTCCACCTCCAGCCGGACGGGCGGGCCGAACCGGCGCCGGGCCAGCTCCCGTTCCAGGGCCTGGAGCAGGTCCTCGTCGCGGTCCTCGTCGACCTCCACCTCGGCGTTGCGGGTGACCCGGAACAGGTGGCACTCGACCACCTGCATGCCGGAGAAGAGCTGCCCCAGGTGCACCGAGATCAGGTCCTCCACCGGCAGCATCCGCACGCCCGGCAGGTTCCGGTGCACCCGGACGAACCGGGGCACGTTGTTCGGCACCTTCACCCGGGCGAACAGCTCGGAGCCGCCGTCCGGGTCGCGGACCGCCACGGCCAGGTTGAGCGACCGCCCCGAGATGTACGGGAACGGGTGCGCCGGGTCGACCGCCAGCGGGGTCAGCACCGGGAAGATCTGCTCCCGGAAGTACGCGCGCAGCCGCTCCCGTTCGGGGTCGTCCAGGTCCGCCCAGCGCAGGATGCGGATGTCCTCGGCGGCCAGCTTCGGCAGGACGTCGTCGCTGAAGCAGGCCGAGTGCCGGGTGACCAGCGTGGCGGCCTTCTCGGCGACCAGCTCCAGCTGGGTGCGCAGCGGCATCCGGTCGCCGCCACGCACCGGCAGGCCGGCCTGGAGCCGCCGCTTCAGCCCGGCCACCCGCACCATGTAGAACTCGTCCAGGTTGCTGGCGAAGATGGCCAGGAACTTGGCCCGCTCCAGCAGCGGCGTGCGCGGGTCCTCGGCGAGCGCCAGCACCCGGGCGTTGAAGTCGAGCCAGGAGAGCTCCCGGTTGAGGAAGCGGTCCTCGGGCAGCGGGGCCACGGCGGGCGGCTCGTCGTCGGCGCCGGGCGCCGCCGCGGCCGGGGCCGCCGGGGCCGGGGCCGGGGCCGCCGGGGCGGCGGGGGACGGCCCGGTGACCGGGTCCAGCACCTCCTCCAGGCCGGCGGAGGCGGTCGCCGCGTCGGGGCCGTCGTCGTCGGTCCGGGCGGCCCCGGCCGGCTCGCTCGGGCGGAAGCGGCCGTCGGCGCCCCGGGAGCGGGTGCCGTTGCGGGCTGCCGCCGGCTCGGCGGCGCGTGGCGGTCGGTTGGCGGGCTCGCGAGGGGTGCTCACCCGCCCATAATCACCCGACCCGGGTTAACGCAAAATGAACTTCGACCAGTCGCTCAGGCCATCGTCGGCAACGTCACCCGGACGACCTCGCCGGCGGCGTCGGTCTCGACGCGCAGCCGCTGGCCGAGGCGGAGCAGCCGCAGGCCGGAGGCGTCGAACGCCCGGGCCGGGAAGGCCAGCTCGGTGCCGTCGTCGAGGAGCAGCATCCCGCTGCGGGTCGCCGCGTCGTAGGTGGCCACCGTGCCCTGCATGCCCCGCACGCTACACCGCCCGCACCCCGCACCCCCCGCCCGCACACCGCCGTACCCACGCCGGCCGGCGCGGGTCAGGCGGGGCAGCCGGCGGCGGCGAGCGCGGCGGTCTCCGGCCCCAGCCCGAGCCGGGCCGCCGCGGCCAGGTCGTCGGCGGTGTCCACGTCGCGGCGCAGGCTCGGCCAGTCCCCGGTCAGGGCCAGTGCCCCGCTCGCCGCGTGCGCGGCGGCCGAGCCGACCCCGAACCGGGGATCCAGGGGCACGCCCGGCGGCGCGGCCAGCAGCACGGTGCCGTCGCCGGGGGCGTCGGGCACGTACCGGCGTACGCCCGCCGGGCCGGCCTGTGCCGCGTGCAGCGCCGCCGCCAGCTCGGCCGGGCGCAGCGCGGGCAGGTCGGCGGTGAGCCCGGCCACCCAGCCGCCGCCGGCGGCCGACGCGCCGTGCCGGAAGGCGGCGTTCAGGCCGGCGTCCGGGGCGTCCGGCAGCGCGCGGGCGCCCGCCCGGCGCGCCGCCGCGGCCACCCGGGCGTCGTCGGTGACCACCAGCACCCCGGCCACCGCGGGGCAGGCCCGCACCGCGGCGACCGTGTCGGCCGCCAGGGCCAGCGCCAGCGCCTCGTGCGGTACGGCCGGCAGCGCCCCCCGCAGCCGGCTCTTCGCGGCGGCGAGGCGCTTCACCGGCACCACGACAGTCCACCTCGGCTGACTCACACCCGCCATCCTGCCAGCCGGACGGCGGTACCCTCTCTGGCCGGACCCGGGGCGAGCAGGCATGATTTCCGCTGCGGGCGTCACCGGGTGCGGACCGGTGCGGGTCGGGGCGGACGAGGAGGCGCAGTGACACGGCGGAGGCTGGGGTTCTGGCAATGGTTCGCCGTGGTGCTGGTCAAGCCGGTCATGACGGTCTGGACCCGGCGCACCTGGCGCGGCATGGAGCACCTCCGCCGCGACGGTGGCGTGATCATCGTGCCGAACCACATCTCGCACGCCGACCCCCTGGTCGCGGCGCACTTCGTCTACGACTCCGGCCGCTGGCCGCGCTTCCTCGGCAAGGCCAGCGTGTTCCGGGTCCCGGTGGTCGGCTGGATCCTGCACCGGTGCCGGCAGATCCCGGTCGAGCGGGGCACCGTGGACGCGGTGAAGTCGCTGGACGCCCTGGTCGCCGCGCTCGACGAGGGCGGCGCCGTGGTGATCTACCCGGAGGGCACCACCACCCGCGAACCGGACCTGTGGCCGATGAAGGGCAAGACCGGCGCGGCCCGGCTCGCGCTCGCCACCGGCGCGCCGGTGATCCCGATCGCCATGTGGGGCCCGGAGCGGATCTTCGACCCGCGCAGGGCCCGGCTCAACCCGCGGCCCCGGATCCCGGTGACCGTGGTCGCCGGCCCGCCGGTCGACCTGAGCCGCTGGACCGGAGCCACCCCGACGAAGGCCGTCCTCGAGGAGATGACCGACACCATCATGCTGCGGCTGCGTGACATGCTCGCGGAGGTCAGGGGCGGCACGCCGCCGCCCCTGTGGGAACGACCGGGCCGCCCCGGTGGCGAGCGCCGGCCGGGAGCGGCGGCGTGAGCGAGCGGAGCGAGCGAACCATCAGGCACAGCAGCGTGGCGCCTCGCGCCGCCGCCGAGCGGAGCGAGGTGGTGGCGTGAGCGGGCACGTCGCGGTGCTGGGGGCCGGCTCGTGGGGGACGGCCTTCGCCAAGATCCTCGCCGACGCCGGCCGGGACGTCACCATCTGGGCGCGCCGCCGGCCGGTCGCCGACACGATCCGCGCCGAGCGGCGCAACCCGGAGTACCTGCCGGACGTGCTCCTGCCGTCCCGGGTCACGGCGACCGGGGACGCCGCCGAGGCGATCACCGGGGCCGAACTGGTGGTGCTGGCCGTGCCGTCGCAGACGCTGCGCGGCAACCTCGCCGAGTGGACCGGGCACCTGCACCCGGACGCCACCCTGGTCTCGCTGATGAAGGGCATCGAGCTCGGCACCACCAGGCGGATGAGCGAGGTGATCGTGGAGACCGCCGGGGTGGCGGCGGACCGGGTGGTGGTGGTCTCCGGGCCCAACCTGGCCCCCGAGATCGCCGCCGAGCAGCCGGCCGCCACCGTGGTCGCCTGCACCGACCCGGACCGGGCCACGCTGGTGCAGCGGTCGATCACCACCTCCTACTTCCGCCCCTACACCAACGACGACGTGATCGGCTGCGAGCTGGGCGGCGCGGTGAAGAACGTGATCGCGCTGGCGTACGGCATCGCCGTCGCGATGGGCTTCGGCGACAACACCCGGGCCATGCTGGTCACCCGGGGGCTGGCCGAGACCGCCCGGCTCGGGGTGGCCCTGGGCGCCGACCCGCTCACCTTCGCCGGCCTGGCCGGGATGGGTGACCTGGTCGCCTCCTGCTCCTCGCCGATGGCCCGCAACCGCACGTTCGGCGAGCACCTGGGCCGGGGCGCGACCCTGGAGGAGGCCCGCGTCGCCACCCGGCAGACCGCCGAGGGGGTCAAGAGCGCCCTCGCCATCCGCGACCTGGCCCGGGCGCACGGGGTGGAGATGCCGATCACCGAGCAGGTGGAGCTGGTCTGCCACGAGGGCGTCGACCCGCGCCTCGCCGTCGACGCCCTGATGAGCCGGACGACGAAACCGGAGTGAGCGATTGACCGAACCGCACGACGGCACCCGATGCGTCCGCGCCGGCCTGCCCGAGCCGGCCCCCGGCCAGCCGTTCCTGCCGGGGCCGGTCTTCGCCGCGCCGTACCACCTGGACCCGTGGGCGGGGCCGGCGGCGGCGCCGAACGGCTACGGCCGGCCGGACAACCCCACCCGCCGGCTGCTGGAGGCGGCCATCGGGGAGTTGGAGCGGGGCGACTGCCGGGTCTTCGCCAGCGGGCAGGCCGCGATCACCGGGCTGCTGCTGACGGTGCTGAAATCGGGGGACACCGTGGTGCTCCCGTCGGACGGCTACTTCGCCGTCCGGGCCTTCGCCCGGGACACGCTGGCAGGGATCGGGGTGCGGGTGCTCCTCGCCCCGACCGCCGGCCCCCACCCGGACTTCGACGGCGTACGCCTGGTGCTGCTGGAGACGCCGGCCAACCCCGGCCTGGACGTCGCCGACGTGCCGGCGCTGGCCGCCCGCGCGCACGCGGCCGGCGCCCTGGTCGCGGTCGACAACACCACCGCCACGCCGCTCGGGCAGCGCCCGCTCGACCTCGGCGCCGACGTCGTGGTGGCCTCCGGCACCAAGGCGCTCACCGGGCACTCGGACCTGCTGCTCGGCTACGTCGCCACCCGCTCGACCGAACTGGTGGACGCGGTGACCGCCTGGCGGAACGTCACCGGTGCGGTGCCCGGCGCGTTCGACGCCTGGCTCGCGCACCGGTCGCTGGCCACCCTCGACCTGCGGCTGGCCCGGCAGACGGCGAACGCCGAGGCGCTCGTCGGGCTGCTCGCGGGACGGTCCGACGTGACCGGGCTGCGCTGGCCCGGGCTGCCCGGCGACCCGGCCCACCCGGTGGCGTCGGTCCAGATGCGACGGATCCCCGGCGTGCTCTCCTTCGACCTCGGCGACGCCGCGCGGGTGGCGCGGTTCCTCGCCGCGGCCCGGCTGGTTGCCGCGGCCACCTCCTTCGGCGGCCTGCACACCACCGCCGACCGGCGGGCCCAGTGGGGCGACGACACCCCGCCCGGCTTCGTCCGGCTCTCCTGTGGCGTGGAGGACGCCGTCGACCTGGTCGCCGACGTGGCCGCCGCGCTCGACGCCAGCCGTTGAGCGCTCGGGGCGCCGGCCGTTGAGCGCTCGGGGCGCGGGCCGTTGAGCACCCGGCACCGGCCGTTGGGCTATCGTGACCGTGGCCCCGAGCGGGGCCGTCCGTGGCCCGCGCCGGGCCCGAGCGGAGGAGGTGAGTCCGATCCACCCGACAGGCAGGACCGACGCTCCCCTCCGACGCCACGCCGGCTGACCCGGCGGCCGGGAGCGTCGACGAGCGCTCCCGGAGGTCCACCATGACCGTTTCCTTCCGCCCCGACCGACCCGCCCTCGTGCACCGGCTGCGCGCCGCCGGTTGCGTCTACGCCGAGGACGAGGCGGACCTGCTGATCGCCGCCGCCGACTCGCCGCAGGTGCTTTCCGACCTGGCCGACCGCCGGGTCGCCGGGCTCCCGTTGGAGCATCTGCTCGGCTGGGCCGAGTTCTGCGGCGAGCGGATCGCCGTCGACCCCGGCGTGTTCGTGCCGCGCGCGCGTACCGCCCTGCTGGTCGACGCCGCCGTCGCGGTGACCGGCCCGGCGGCGGCCGTGGTGGACCTGTGCTGCGGCTCCGGCGCCACCACCGTCGCGCTGGCCCGCCGGCTCGCGCCGCGCTGGCTGGCCGCCGCCGACGTCGACCCCGCCGCCGTGGCCTGCGCCCGGCGCAACCTGGCGCCGCTCGGCGTCCCGGTCTTCCACGGCGACCTGTACGAGCCGCTGCCGGTGCGCTGGCGGGGGAGCCTGGACCTGGTGGTGGCCAACGCCCCGTACGTGCCGACGGCGGCGGTGGCGCTGATGCCGCCGGAGGCCCGGCTGCACGAGGCGCAGGTGGCCCTGGACGGCGGGTCGGACGGGCTGGCGGTGCTGCGCCGGGTCGCCGCGGGCGCGGCGCGCTGGCTGGCCCCGGGCGGGCACCTGGTGGTGGAGACGAGCGAGGCGCAGGCGGACGCGCTCTGCGCGGCGCTGACCGCCGCCGGCCTGCACCCCACGGTGACCCGCGACGACGACCGGGACGCCACCGCCGTCACCGCCCGCCGCCCCGCCTGACCGGGGCTGCGCGTCTCGGCGCGGGCCGTCCGCTCGCGACATGCGACAGGTGCCGGCGCCGCGCGGCAGCCCCCGCCGTGACCCGCCCGTCGACGGCCCCACCGGCTCCCAACGGCGGGACCGTCGACGGCGCGGGGGCGCCGGCGTCGCGTGCGGGTAAGCGGCGCGCCGGCGCCGAGGGTGGGGTCAGCGGCGGGGCGGCGCTTCGGCGAAGACGGCCCAGGCGGCGGGCGGGAAGAGCAGCGCCGGGCCGGACGGGTCCTTGGAGTCGCGGACGGCGACGGTTTCCGGGAGCACCGCCATCTCCACGCACGCCCCCTCGTCGCCGCTGTGGCTGCTCTTGCGCCACCGGGCCGCGGCGAGCGTCGCGCTGGTCGTCGGTGTCATGGTCCTACCGTCCCTTCAGGAGTTGGAGAAGCTGGTCTCGGCTGGCCGACGGGCTGAGCGCGACGGTCCGCAGGTGCTCCATGATCTTGGTGCAGGTACGCAGGTCGCCCGGCCGGTCCAGGACCATCTGCCCGGCCACGGTCTCCACCGAGGCGATGATCGGGTCCTCCGGGTCGGCGAACTCCAGGATGTGCAGCGAGCCCCGGGTGCCCCGGTGGTAGCCGGCGGCGAGGGGGATCACCTGCACCGTGATGTTGGGCAGTTCGCCCATCTTCAGCAGGTGGTGCAGCTGGCTCTCCATCACCGACCGGTCGCCGACCGGCCGCAGCAGCGCGCCCTCGTCGATGATGGCGTCCAGGATCGGCGGCTTGTCGCCGGTGAGCCGCTGCTGCCGGTCGAGCCGGACCTGGACCCGCTGCTCGACCTCGTCGTCGCCGAGGGTGTGCGGGCCGCCCCGCATGACGCCCCGGATGTAGTCGGCGGTCTGCAACAGCCCCGGCACCACGGACGGCTCGAAGTTGGCGATCCCGGTCGCCTCGGCCTCCAGCGCGATGAAGTCGATGGTGCGCCGGTCCAGCAGGTACGAGTACGACACCCACCAGCCGGGCTTGCGCGCGTCCTTGGCCAGCTGGACGGCCGCCGCCACCTCGTCCGCGCCGACCCCGTAGAGGGTGAGCAGGGCGCGCACGGTGGCCGGGCTGACCAGCGTCTGCGCGTTCTCGTAGCGGGACAGGGTGCTGCGGGTGCTGCTGATCTCGTCCGCCGCCGCCTCCAGCGTGAGGCCGGCGGCTTCCCGGTGGGTGCGCAGCGCGATGCCCAGGCGTCGGGCGCGGGCGGTCTTGGGAGCCATGCATCGATCGTCGCACATCTTGTCGGGAAGGTGTAGATGAGAGAACGTCGATGAGAGTTGCATTCACGGCTGTAGAGATGTCAATCTGTCATCGCGTCCTCACCGCCGGTTGTCGTGGCGACGGTGGTGGTGAGTGACCGGAGGGGATGGGGCGCGCGGCGATCGGGTTTCTCCCCCGAGCTCGATCGCCGCGTGCCACGCCCCGTGGCCCGCCAGCCGGAAGGGATTCGACGTGCGTACTGGTCAGCAGGCCCGCGCCGACCGCGCCGGCGGCCTCCGATGACACGGTTCCTCGTGGTGCTCACCGACGTCCGCCCCGTCGACGGCGCCGGCCGCGACGAGCGGACCTGCCCCGAGCGGCGCCGCCAGGTGGTGGGCGCGATCAGCCGCGAGGCGGCCGACCGGATCGCCGGCGCGTTCATGGCGCTGGGCATGGTGCGGGCCGGCCGGCAGCGGGTCAAGGTGATCGCCATCGGCCGGCGGCACGCGCGCGGCTGACGCCGCCACGGGCGGCGCGGCCGGGAGACGGCCCCGCCGGGCGGACGGCCCGCCCGGCCGGAGGCCCGGCCCGGCGGAGAGGCGCGGCCCGGCGCCCCGTCGGGCCGTCCGGCGTCACAGCATCCGGCGCCGCTTCAGGTAGGCCACCAGGTCGTCGTAGACGCCCCCCTCGTTGGCGAACATCGCCACGTTGCGGGCGGTGGCCATCCACGGCTTCGTCGAGGGCCGGACCTCCTTCACCGCCCGCTCCAGGTCCCGCTGCTCGATCATCCGTACCTCGCCGGTGCGTACGGAGTCGGCCATCGCGTACTCGGCGGCGGTCTCGCAGAGGTGGGCCAGGTCGGCGCCGGAGTAGTCCTCGGTGGCCGCCACGATCTTCCGCAGGTCGATCCCGGCGATCGGCCGCTCCCGCAGGTGGTACTCCAGGATGGACGCCCGCGCCTCCGCGTCCGGCGGCAGCACCAGCACCACCCGGTCGAGCCGGCCCGGGCGGCGCAGCGCCGGGTCGACGTCCCACGGGGTGTTGGTGGCGGCCAGCACGAAGACGCCCTCGTTGCTGCCCTCCATCCCGTCCAGCTCGGCCAGCAGCTGGTTGCCCAGCGTCCGCATCGAGCTGGAGCCGACCTGCGAGCGCTTGTGCCCGAGGGCGTCGACCTCGTCGAGGAAGAGCACACAGGGGGCGTTGCGGCGGGCCGCCTGGAACAGCTCGTGCAGGTTGCGCTCCGAGTTGCCCATCCACATGTCCAGCACGTCCACGATCGACAGCGAGATGAACTTGGCGCCCATCTCACCGGCGACCGCGCGGGCCAGGAAGGTCTTGCCGCAGCCGGGTGGGCCGTAGAGCATCAGGCCGCCGCGCAGGCTCTTGCCGTACATCTTGCGCAGTTGCGGGTTGCGCAGCGGGCCGAGGAAGGCCAGCTCCAGCCGCTCCTTGACCGCCGCCATGCCGCCCACGTCGGCCAGCCGGATGCCGGAGGTCTCCACGTCGTACACCCGGTCGGAGTCGCCGGTCACCGGCTCCGGCTCGTCGCCGGCGCGGGCGAAGCGCGGCGGCACGAGGTCGGCCAGCTCCTGCTCGTAGGCCGCCAGCGGGTCGTGACCGGCGGTCGCGGCGGGGCCGCCGGGCCCGGCCGGCGCCGGGCGCTGCGCCGGCGGCTGCGGGCCCGCCGGGGCCGGCGCCGGCGGCGGGGGTACGGAACCGCCCAGCGCCCGCTGCATCAGGGCCTGTGCCTGGTCGTTGCCCGGATCCCGGGCGAGCGCCTGACCGACCTGCGCGATCGCCTCCCCGGCCCGGCCGGCGTCCAGCAGCAGCGAGGCGAGGTGGAGTCGCAGCGGCAGGTCGTCGGGGCGGGCGTCCAGGGCCGCCGTCAGGGACTCGATGAGGGGATCAGCGCTCATAGGACGAGCAGCGTAGTGGGCGTCCGGTGCCGTCACCGCCCCGGATCTCCGCGCGGGCGATTACGCAACGTATATCCTTTGTTGACCGATTGCCGCGTCCTGTCGCCTGTCCCCCGGGTATCGGCAGCCGAGGCCCGCCACGCACAGTAAGGTCAACCGGGTCAGCGCCACCACCGGCGCAGCAGTCGCGTACGAAGAGGTGACCGGAGTGACCACCCCAGGCAGGACCCGCGTGGCGATCGTCTTCGGCGGCCGCAGCCCGGAGCACGGCATCTCCTGCGTCAGCGCCGGCAGCGTGCTCGGCGCCCTCGACCCGGACGAGTTCGAGGTGGTGCCGGTGGGCATCACCCGGGCCGGGCAGTGGGTGCTGACCAGCGGCGACCCGGCCCAGTTGGCGATCAACGCGCGCCGGCTGCCGGAGATCACCGCCGAGTCCGGCGCCGACATCGTGCTGCGCGCCGACCCGACCGGCAACGGGCTGATGGTGCTCGACCCGGCCGAGGGTCCCCGGGCGCTCGCCGACGTCGACGTGGTCTTCCCGGTGCTGCACGGCGCGTACGGGGAGGACGGCACCATCCAGGGCATGCTGGAGATGGCCGGCATCCCGTACGTCGGGGCGAACGTGTTCGCCTCCGCCGCCGCCATGGACAAGGAGTTCACCAAGAAGCTCTGCGCCGCCGAGGGCATCCCGGTGGGCCCGTACGCGGTGCTGCGCAACGGGATGACGCTGAGCGAGGCGGACAAGGAGCGGCTCGGCCTGCCCGTGTTCGTCAAGCCCTCCCGGGCCGGTTCGTCGTTCGGCATCACCAAGGTCACCGACTGGGCGGACCTGGACGCCGCCGTCGCCACCGCCCGTCAGATCGATCCGAAGGTGCTGGTCGAGGGGGCGGTCGTCGGCCGCGAGATCGAGTGCGGCGTGCTGGAGGGCGAGGCTGGCGGCGCGCCGGAGGCGTCGGTGCTCGCCGAGGTGCGGGTGGTCGGCGAGTACGACTTCTACGACTTCGAGGCGAAGTACATCGACTCCGAGGAGGCCTGCGAGTACGACATCCCCGCCGGCCTGCCCGAGCGGGTGACCCGGCAGGTCCAGGAGTACGCCGTCCGCGCCTTCACCGCGCTGGACTGCGCCGGCCTGGCCCGGGTCGACTTCTTCGTCACCCCGGAGCTGGACGTCTACCTCAACGAGATCAACACGATGCCGGGGTTCACCTCGACGTCGATGTTCCCCCGGATGTGGGCGGCGTCCGGGCTGGAGTACCCGAAGCTGGTCAACCGCCTCATCCGCACCGCCCTGCACCGCGGCGTCGGCCTGCACTGACCTGTAAGGAAGGGCACCTTCCTAACGCCTGATGCATAGGAAGGGTCCCTTCCTAACGACTGGCGTCGGGGAGGGACCCTTCCGGGTGGTGGGGCCGTCAGCCCTGGCAGCCCCGGGGGGTGTCGCCGCCGGAGGGCACGGAGGCCACGATCGTCTCCGAGATGGGGGAGACCCACTGCAACGCCTGCCCGTACGACCGCGGCACGCGGACCGTCACGGCGGTCTCCCGGTCCAGCGTGGTGAGCACGGTGGCGTCCGTCTCCTCCTGGGCGTACCAGCAGACCTTGTTGACCGTCCACACGTCGTCCGTCTCGCCGACGGTCGGCTCGGCGCCGCCGCAGGCCAGCGTGAGCGCCGGGTCGCCGTACGCGGCGTTCTGCTCGGGGCCGGCGGTGACCGGGCGCTGGGCGAGGTCGTTGACCGTCGGCGGCAACTGGGAGAGCAGCGCCCGGCAGACCGTGGCGGGCCGTTCGACCAGCGCCGGGGCGGCCATCTCGACCGGAGCGGTGGACTGGGCGCGGGGAGCACTTGCCGTCGGGCTCGGCGCGGCGGCCGGCTCGGCCGGCTCGTCCGGGGAAAGCTGGACGAAGGCGAGCACGCCCACCAGCGCGGTGATCGGCAGCGCGACCAGCGTGGCGATCAGCGCGGCGCTCCGGGTCGTCCGGTCCTGGGCCGGGCGGTCGGGGGCGGCCTCGTCCGCCTGGGCGGAATCGGTCACGGGAGAGTCAGTAATCTTGTCCACTTACAGGCGCACCACCGAACACGTGAGGGTGCGGGTGATGCCGGGCACCATCTGCACCTTGCTGACGATGAGTTTGCCGAGCTCGTCGACGGTGTTCGCCTCGGTGAGCACGACCACGTCGTACGGCCCGGTGACGGCGTCGACCCGCACCACGCCGGCAAGGTCCGCGATGAGACCGGCCACGTCGCGCGCGCGACCGACCTCGGTCTGGATGAGGATGTACGCCTGTACCACGACTCGACCTCCGTCCGTCGCCGCCTGCGGGGCGGCCCGAAGGGAGAAAGTACCTTACGGACCAGGTCTGATCCCTATCGGTGGTCAAGGAGAAGCGGTGAGCGAGCGCGGCGGAGGGGCGGCATGAGTGTCGCGGGGGTCGGCGAGTTCGGCCTGATCGACCGGGTGACCGCCCGGTTGTCGTACGGATCGAACGTTCTGCTCGGTCCCGGGGACGACGCGGCGGTGGTGGCCGCCCCGGACGCCCGGGTCGCGGCCTCGACGGACGTGCTGGTGGAGGGGCGGCACTTCCGGCGGGACTGGTCCGCCGCGCGTGACGTCGGCCACCGGGCGGCGGCGGCGAACCTGGCCGACATCGTCGCGATGGGGGCGGAGCCGACCGCGCTGCTGGTCGCGCTCTGCATGCCGCCCGAGTTGGAGATCGGGTGGGCCGAGGAACTCGCCGACGGGCTCGGCGCCGAGGCGGCGAAGGTCGGCGCGAGCGTGGTGGGCGGGGACATGTCGGCCAGCCCGACGTTGACGATCGCGGTCACCGCCCTCGGCGACCTCGGTGGCCGGCCGCCGGTGACGCGCTCCGGTGCGCGACCCGGGGACGTGCTGGCCCTGGCCGGCCGGACCGGGTACGCGGCGGCCGGGCTGACGGTGCTCTCCCGGGGCTTCCGCACCCCGCGGCTGCTGGTGGAGGCGTACCGGCGGCCGGAGGTGCCCTACCGAGCCGGGCCGCACGCGGCCCGGCTCGGCGCCACCTCGATGATCGACGTGTCGGACGGGTTGCTCGCCGACGTCGGGCACGTGGCGAAGGCCAGCGGGGTCGCCGTGGACGTGCGCCGGGACGCGTTCGAGGTGCCCCGGCAGATGCGCGACGCGGCCCAGGCCCTCGGGGTCGACCCGTACTCCTGGCTCCTCGCCGGGGGAGAGGACCACGCGCTGGCCGCGACCTTCCCGCCGGCGGTGGCGCTGCCGCCCGACTGGCGCCCGATCGGGCGGGTGACGGCGGGCTCCGGTGTCACGGTCGACGGCGCCCCGTACGACGGGCCCGCCGGCTGGGACCACTTCCGGTAAGGGCCGGCGCTGGTCGTACCCTTTACGCCGTGAGTGAGATCGAGATCCGCGCCGCGCGCTTCGACTCGCCGGTCGCGCAGCGGCTGATCCGCGCCGCGCTGGCCGACCTCGGCGCCCGGTACGGCGGCAGCGGCGACGACACCCCGGTGGACCCGGGCGAGTTCGTGCCGCCGGCCGGCGCCTTCCTCGTCGCCCACCTCGGCGGCGAACCGGTCGGCTGCGGCGGCTGGCGCAGCCACGGCGACGACGGCGACACGGCCGAGCTGAAGCGGATGTACACCGCCCCGGCGGCCCGGGGCCGGGGCGTGGCCCGGGCGGTCCTGGCCGCCGTGGAGCGCTCGGCCCGCGAGCACGGGCGCAAGCGGATCGTCCTGGAGTGCGGCGACAAGCAGCCCGAGGCCATCGCCATGTACACCGCGGCCGGCTACGAGCGGATCCCGAACTTCGGCTTCTACCAGGACGCCCCGGGCTGCCTCTCGTTCGGCCGCACCCTCTGAGCCCTCTCCTGCGGTCGCACCCGCTGAGCCGTCGCACCCGCTGAGCCGTCGCACCCGCTGAGCCGTCGCACCCGGCGGCGGCTCCCGGCCCGGCCGGGAAACCCGCCGGGCCGGCGCGGCACGATCAGGCGGTGGTGAACCGGATCTGCTCGGCGGCCTTGCCGGCCGCGCCGGTCGCCTCGGCCGGGTCGGCGCCCCAGGCCAGCAGGTGACCGCTGCGCCGCAGCGAGGACGTCACCTCCGTCACGGTGTCGCCGACCGCCACGTCGAGCTGCACCTCCAGCACGCCGGGCACCCGGCGGGCCGCGCGCAGCCCGTCGACGGCGGTGACGGTACCGGGCGCGGCCAGCAGGAACTCGACCGCCGCCGCGCCGGTCGGCCGCGCCGGCAGGGCCGGCCGCTCCCCGCGCAGCGTCCGCAGGTACGCCTCGACGAACCCGCACTCGTACGCGATCGACAGCAGCGCGGTGATCATGTCGCCGGGCAGCCGGGCGGCGCACTCGACCAGCGTCGGCACCCCGTCGGCGACGATCCACTCGCTGTGCAGGGTGCCGGTGCGGAAGCCGGCGGCGGCGGCCAGCCGGGTCGCCACCTCGACCAGCTCCCGGCGGGTGGGGTCGGGCAGTGCGGTCGGCACCGTGTGGCCGGTCTCCACCGGGGAGCGCCCCGGGAGCACCCGCTTGTCCGTGACGTTGGCGAAGATCACCTCGCCGTCGGCGACGAGCAGCTCGACGCTGTGCTCGCGCCCGTCGACGACCTGCTCGACGAGCACGCCCGTGGGCAGCCCCCGGCCGGTCGCCTCCGGCGGGTCCTCGGGCGAGGCGGTGCCCGCCCACGCCCCGGCGACCTCCGCCGGGTCGGCGATGATCTGCACACCCAGGCTGCCCGAGCGGCGGGTGGGCTTCAGCACGCACCGGCCGCCGTGCCGCCGGGCGAACTCGGCCGCGCCGGCGGCGGAGTCGACCAGCGCGAAGGCCGGGTTGGCCAGGCCGGCCTCGGCGGCGAGCAGCCGCATCCGGTGCTTGTCGGAGAAGACGTCGGCCGCCGCCGGACCGGCACCGGGCAGGCCGAGCGCCTCGGCGAGCCGGGCGGTGGCCCCGACGGCGTACTCGAGGCCGGGCATGACCAGCCGGGCGGCGGCCAGCCCGGGTTCCCGGGCGACCAGCGCGGCGGCGTCGAAGCCGATCTGGTACTCGGCGGGCACCACGCGGGAGATGAAGGGCATCTCGCGGGCGAACCGTTCCAGCCCTCGGCGCTCGATGACGTCGGGTTCCTCGACGAGGACGACGCTGTCCGCGGGCAGTTCCTCGCTGAACCAGCGCAGCATCCCGAGGGAGGCACCGACGATGACCATCTCGTCCTGGCCTAGATCAAGCTGCACGAGTCGTCCTCCGCGCTCGGTTGCTCCCCGCGCCGGCCCGACCCGGACTCGCGGCGCACGCAGACCCTAACCGGGCCCGCGCCGCGCGTCGAAGGGCGGTCGCGTACCCGTCAGCCGACCCGCCGGAACCGACACGAACCGGCCCGGACCCGCCGGGACGACACGAGGCGGGGCCGCCGGACCCGGCACGACGCGGGGTCGCCGGGACCCGGCACGAGGCCGGCAACCCCGGACACGACAGAGCCGGCGGGCCCACGAGGGCCCGCCGGCAATGACGAGTGTGAAGCTGGGGCCTACCGCGTCAGGCGCGGGTGACCTTGCCAGCCTTGATGCACGAGGTGCAGACCTGCATCTTCTTGGTGTTCCCGCCACCGGCCGGGGTACGCACCGACTGGATGTTCGGGTTCCAGCGGCGGTTGGTCCGCCGGTGCGAGTGGGACACGTTGTGGCCGAAGCCCGGTCCCTTGCCACAGACGTCGCACACGCTAGCCACGGGATACTCCTGGGTTTGAAACGTTCATGAGGTCGCCGCCAGGCGCTGCCCGGGCAACCTGGCCAGGTTACCCGATGACCCGCGTACCCGACCAACCGGCCCCGGGCGGTGCCCCGGGGCGGGGCCGGCACGGCGCGGCGCGGGCGCCCGGTCGGCGCCGTCCCTTCCGGCAGCACCGTACGACGGGACGCGACCACGAGGGTAGTGCCGGCCGGGGCCACCGGAGCCGGCGACCCCCGACCAGCGGGCCGGGGCCGCGCCGGCTCGTCGGGGTGCCGACGTGACGGGCGGCCGGGGAGCGCCGGGCCGGACACGCCGCCGGACGGCCGGCGACCCCGGCGCGCGTCGGTGCCCGCCAGTAGGCTTCTCGCCGTGCTGGACACCCTCGACGCCGCCGCGGTCCGCCGCTGGTGCGCGGGCGGGCTGGCCGCGCTCAGGCGGCACCAGGGCGAGATCGACGACCTGAACGTCTACCCGGTGCCCGACGGCGACACCGGCACCAACCTGGTGCTCACCCTCACCTCCGCGCAGCAGGCGCTGGCGATGGACCTCGGCACCCTCCCGGAGGACGGGCCCACCCCGCACGGGCACGCGCTGCGGCTGATGGCCCGGGGCGCGCTGCTCGGCGCCCGAGGCAACTCCGGGGTGATCCTGTCGCAGATCCTGCGCGGTTTCGCCGACGCGGTCGCCGCCGTGCCCGCGGTGCGCGGGCGGGAGCTGGCCGCCGCGCTGCGCGACGCGACCACGGCTGCCTACGCCGCGGTCGCCCGCCCCGTCGAGGGCACGCTGCTCACCGTCGTCGCCGCCGCGGCCCGCGCCGCCGAGCGGGCGGACAGCGACGACCTTCGGGCGGTCGCCCGGGCGGCGGCGGGCGAGGCGGCGCGGGCGCTGGCGCGCACCCCGGAGCAGCTCCCCGCGCTGGCCCGGGCCGGCGTGGTCGACGCCGGCGGCCGGGGCCTCTGCCTGCTGCTCGACGCCCTGGTCGAGGTCGTCACGGGGGAGAGCCCGGAGCGTCCCGCGCCCGCGCCGCGTGCGGCCCGCCCGCCGGCCACCGCCGTCCGCGAGACCGGTTCCGAGGAGTACGCCTACGAGGTGCAGTTCCTGCTCGACGCCGCGCCCGAGGCGGTGGGCCGGTTGCGGGCCGAGCTGGCCGCCCTGGGCGACTCGCTCGTGGTCGTCGGCGACGGGAGCGTCGGTGCGGGCACCTGGAACGTGCACGTGCACGTCAACGACGTGGGCGCGGCGATCGAGGCGGGCGTGGTCGCCGGCCGGCCGCACCGCATCTCGGTGACCCGCTTCGCCGACCAGGCGGCCCTCGCCCCGCCGATGGCGCGCGACGGCCGCGCGGCGGTGGTGGTGGCCGCCGGCGCGGGCATCGCCGAGCTCGTCGCCGGTGAGGGCGCCACGGTGGTGCCCGGCAACCCGTCCACGGGCGAGCTGCTGGACGCGATCCGCGCGACCGGCGCCGCCCGGGTGGTGGTGCTGCCCAACGACCCCAACACGCAGGCGGTGGCGAGCGCCGCCGCCAAGGAGGCGCACCGGCTGGGCGTCAAGGTCAGCGTCGTGCCCACCCGGTCCCCGGTGCAGGCGCTGGCCGCCCTCGCGGTGCGCGACCCGGCCCGCCGCTTCGAGGACGACGTGATCGCGATGGCGGAGGCGGCCGGCGCCTGCCGCTACGCCGAGGTCTGCCACGCCAGCCGCGAGGCGCTGACCGTCGCCGGCCCCTGCCGCCCCGGTGACGTGCTGGCGCTGGTCGAGGGCGAGGTGCACCTGATCGGGTCGGACCTGGCCGACACCTGCGCCGCCGTGGTCGACCGGATGCTCGGCGGCGGCGGCGAGCTGGTCACCCTGCTCTCCGGGGCGGACGCCCCGGCCGGGCTGGCCGAGGCGGTCCGCGAGCACGTCGCCCGGCGCTGGCCGTTCGTCGAGGTGCAGGCGTACCCGGGCGGGCAGCCGTACTATCCGCTCCTGGTGGGGGTCGAATGACGTCCGAGCCGTGCACGGTGGACACGCCGCTGAAGAAGCTGGTCGGGGAGAAGACCGCGAAGGCCCTCGCGAGCCACCTCGACCTGCACACCGCGGGTGACCTGGTCTACCACTTCCCGCGCCGCTACGACGAGCGCGGCGAGCACACCGACATCCGCTCGCTCGACGTCGGCGAGCAGGTCACCGTGCTGGCCCAGGTGCAGCGCACCGCCGTACGCCCGATGCGCCAGCGCCGGGGCAACCTGCTGGAGGTGACGGTCGGCGACGGCTCGGGCGGCACCCTGACCCTCACCTTCTTCGGCAACCAGGCGTGGCGGGAGCGGGAGCTGCGCCCCGGCCGGTGGGGGCTGTTCGCCGGCAAGGTCACCGAGTTCCGGGGCAAGCGGCAGCTCAACGGCCCGGAGTACGTCCTGCTCGGCGAGGGCGGCGACGGCGAGGTGGCGGCCAGCGAGGAGATCGAGGAGTTCGCCGGCGCGCTGATCCCGGTCTACCCGGCCGCCGCGGCGGTGCCCACCTGGGTGATCGCGCGCTGCGTCCGGGTGGTGCTGGACACCTTCACCCCGCCGGAGGACCCGCTGCCCGCCACCCTGCGGGCGAGCCGCAAGCTGGCCGGCATCGACGTCGCGCTGCGCGAGATCCACCGGCCGTCCAGCAAGGAGGCGCTCTACCGGGCCCGCCGGCGGCTCAAGTGGGACGAGGCGTTCGCCGTGCAGCTCACCCTGGTGCAGCGCAAGCACCGGGCCGCCGCGTGGCCGGCCCGGCCCCGTCCGGCGAAGCCCGGCGGCCTGCTCGACGCGTTCGACGCCCGGCTGCCGTACGAGCTGACCCCCGGCCAGCGGGACGTGGGGGTGGAGATCGCGGCGGACCTGGCCACCGCCCACCCGATGCACCGGCTGCTCCAGGGCGAGGTCGGCTCCGGCAAGACGGTGGTCGCGCTGCGCGCGATGCTCCAGGTGGTCGACGCCGGCGGGCAGGCCGCGCTGCTGGCCCCGACCGAGGTGCTCGCCGCGCAGCACCACCGGGGCATCCTCGACCTGCTCGGGCCGCTCGGCCGGGCCGGCGAGCTGGGCGCGGCCGACGACGCCACCCGGGTCGAGCTGGTCACCGGCTCGCTGGGCGCGGCGGCCCGCCGGCGCGCCCTGGCCGAGGTGGCCAGCGGGGCGGCCGGCATCGTGCTCGGCACCCACGCCCTGCTCTACGAGGGCGTCGACTTCGCCGACCTGGGCCTGGTGGTGGTGGACGAGCAGCACCGGTTCGGCGTCGAGCAGCGCGACGCGCTGCGCGCCAAGGCCGACCAGCCGCCGCACGTGCTGGTGATGACGGCCACCCCGATCCCGCGCACGGTGGCGATGACGGTCTACGGCGACCTGGAGACCTCGACCCTGTCCCAGTTGCCGCAGGGCCGCTCGCCGATCGCCTCGCACGTGGTTCCGGCCGCCGAGAAGCCGGCCTTCCTGGACCGGGCCTGGCGGCGGCTGCGCGAGGAGGTGGCCGCCGGCCACCAGGCGTACGTGGTCTGCCCGCGCATCGGGGAGGGCCCGGCCAGTGAGGAGGAGCCGCCGCCGGTCGACGACAACGGGCGGCGGCCGCCGATGGCGGTCACCGAGGTGGCGCCGCTGCTCGCCGAGGGGCCGCTGCACGGCCTGCGGATCGGCGTGCTGCACGGCCGGCTGCCGGCCGACGAGAAGGACGCGGTGATGCGTTCCTTCGCCGCCGGCGACGTCGACGTGCTGGTCGCCACCACCGTGGTCGAGGTGGGCGTCAACGTGCCGAACGCCACCGTGATGATCGTGCTCGACGCCGACCGGTTCGGCGTGTCCCAGCTGCACCAGCTTCGCGGCCGGGTCGGCCGGGGCTCGGCGCCCGGGCTCTGCCTGCTGGTCACCGAGGCGCTGGAGGGCGCGTCCGCGCGGGAGCGGCTCGACGCGGTCGCCTCCACGACGGACGGGTTCAAGCTCGCCGAGCTGGATCTGGAGCAGCGGCGCGAGGGCGACGTGCTGGGCGCCACCCAGTCGGGGCGGCGGTCGCACCTGCGGCTGCTGTCGCTGCTGCGCGACGCCGACCTGATCCGGGACGCTCGGGCCGAGGCGATCGCCCTGGTCGAGGACGATCCGGAGCTGGCGCGGCACCCGGCGCTGGCGGCCTCGGTGGCGGCGCTGGTCGACGAGGAACGCGCGGAATACCTGGAGAAGGGCTGACCCCTGCCGTGTCGGCGCCGGCGGGCGCAGGTCGCGGCCGTGGCGTGCACCGGGCGGGCGTCGGCCGCCGGCGCGTCGCGTAGCGTCGTGCGCATGAGCAGGAGGAGGAGACGGTGACCCGGATCGTGGCCGGGACGCTCGGCGGGCGCCGGATCGCCGCCCCGCCCGGGGCGGGCACCCGGCCCACCTCGGATCGGGTCCGCGAGGCGCTGTTCAGCGCGGTGCAGGCCGAGGTGGACCTGGCGGGCGCCCGCTTCGCCGACCTCTACGCGGGGTCCGGCGCGGTCGGCCTGGAGGCGCTCTCCCGGGGCGCCGCGCACGTGCTGCTGGTGGAGTCCGACCCGCGCGCGGCCCGGGTGATCCGGGAGAACGTCGCGGCGTTGCGCGCCGCCCCGGCCGCCCGCCTGGTCGCCGGCAAGGTGGCCACGGTGCTGGCGGCCGGCCCGGACGGCGACCCGTACGACGTGGTCTTCGCCGACCCGCCCTACGCGGTGTCGGACGCGGAGGTCACCGCGATGCTCGCCGCGCTGGTCGACGGCGGCTGGCTGGCCCCCGACGCCCTGGTCGTGGTGGAGCGGTCCAGCCGCACCGGGCCGGTCGGGTGGGTGGACGGTGTCACCGGCGAGCGCAGCCGCCGGTACGGCGAGACCACCCTTTGGTACGGTCGCCGATCATGAGACGTGCGGTGTGTCCCGGCTCGTTCGATCCGGTCACCAACGGACACCTCGACATCATCGGCCGGGCGAGTCGCCTGTTCGACGAGGTGATCGTGGGCGTGCTGGTGAACCAGTCGAAGAGCGGCCTGTTCACCGTCGAGGAGCGCATCGACATGCTCCGCGAGGTGACCGCCTCCTACGACAACGTCCGGGTCGAGTCGTTCCGTGGCCTGCTGGTCGACTTCTGCCGGGCGCAGCAGGCGAGCGTGCTGATCAAGGGCCTGCGGGCGGTCAGCGACTTCGACTACGAGCTGCAGATGGCGCAGATGAACATCGGCCTGGCCGGCGTCGAGACGTTGTTCATGCCGACCAACCCGCTCTACTCGTTCCTCTCCTCCAGCCTGGTCAAGGACGTGGCGAAGTGGGGCGGCGACATCTCCGCCCACGTGCCCGACCGGGTCCGGGAGGAGTTGCGGGCCCGCCTCGCGCCGCCGGCCCGCGACTGACCTCCGCCGCGCCACCGGGCGGTCGGGCGCGCGCCGGCCCCGACCGTCCGCCGGCTCCTGCCCGCCGCCCGCCCCGTCGGGGTCGGCGGGACGGGCGGCACGACGCGCCGGGGCGGGGTGAGAGGCGCGGTGTGGCCGTGGCGCGACATGATGTGTGGAGCGGGAACCCGGCCGTAGCCCGCATCATGTAGGTCGGCCCGACGAACGACAGGAGTGAGCTACCGGTGGACTCGCTCGATCGCATCGACGAACTGATCGCCATGGTGGAGCAGGCGCGCTCCGTCCCGATGTCCCGCAACAACTGCATGGTCGACCGGGGCGAGTTCATCGCGGCCCTCGACGAGCTGCGCGCCGAACTCCCGGTGGAGGTGCGCAAGGCCGTCGCGCTGCTGGAGGAGCGGGACAAGATCATGGAGGCCGGCAAGCGGGAGGCCGACCGGATCATCAGCGAGGGTGAGGCGGAACACGCCCGCCTGGTCTCGGTGAACGAGATCACCGTCTCCGCCGAGCACGAGGGCGCCCGGATCATCGCCGAGGCCCGGGCCGAGGCGCAGCGCCTCCGCGAGGAGGTCGACGACTACGTCGACACCGCGCTGGCCAACTTCGAGCAGTTCCTTACCCGGGCGTTGGCCTCGATAGAGCGCGGCCGGGACAAGATGCACGCGCTGCGGGAGATCGGCACCTTCGCTGGGGACGAGGCGGAACGCCCGCTACCCTTCTGAACGGCACCTCACCAGCCGACGGACGGGGCGGGCGTCGCCCCCGGTTCGACGGTCCGGCGGTCGCCCAGGTAACCTTTTTTGTCGGCCTCTCACCGGCCGGAGTCTGACTATGCCCAAGCACACGCCTTCCACACTCAACCCCAGGTCGCCGCTGGTCCTCGACGCGAGGGAGCTGCCGCGCCGGCCTGGTGCGTTGCGTACGGTCAAGCGGGTGGCACCGGCACCGGCGGACCTCGGCGTGGAGTTGATCGGCGTGCCGGAGGGTGCGGACCTCGACCTCGACCTGAGGTTGGAGTCGGTGTCCGAGGGCGTGCTCGTCTCGGGGACCGTCACCGGTCCCGTGCGGGGCGAGTGCGGCCGCTGCCTGCGCGAGATCAACGACTCGGTGGCCGTGCGGATCCAGGAGCTGTACGCGTACGAGAACAGCACCACGGACTCCACGACCGACGAGGACGAGGTGGGCCGGATGCAGGGAGACCTGATCGACCTGGAGCCGGCGCTGCGGGATGCGGTGGTGCTCGCGCTGCCGACCAACCCGCTCTGCCGGGAGGACTGCCCAGGCTTGTGCCCCGACTGCGGGGTGCACTGGGACGATCTGCCGGCCGACCACAGTCACCAGCAGATCGACCCGCGATGGGCGGGCCTGTCGCAACTGACCCGTAAAGAGGAGTAGGAACCGTGGCCGTCCCCAAGCGCAAGATGTCGCGCAGCAACACCCGCGCCCGCCGGGCGAACTGGAAGGCTGCCGTGGTCGCGACCGTGGCCTGCCCGCAGTGCAAGTCCGCCAAGCTGCCGCACGCCGCCTGCTCCGTCTGCGGCACCTACAACGGCCGCCAGGTCCTCGAGGTCTGACCTGGACGCCGAGTGACGCCCCCGACCGCAGGTCGGGCGGCGCGCGCACCCTGGCGAACGCCCGGTGCCCCGGCTCCCACCGACGCCGGCCGGCCTGGTCCGGCCGGCGTCGCGGCGGAGCCGGGCACCGCGCGGATCGCCGTTGACCTCCTCGGCGGGGATGACGCTCCCGACGTCGTGGTTGACGGCGCTCTGCGGGCCGTGCGCGCCGATCCCGACCTGCACCTGCTGCTCGTCGGCCCGGTCGAGGCCGCCGGCGAGGTGGTCCACGCCCTCGACCCGGCGCAGCGCGCGCGGGTCGCCGTCCGGCCGGTCCGCACCGCCGTGAGCATGGCCGACCACCCCGTGGCCGCCCGCTCCGACAGCACCGTCCGCGCCGCTGTGCACGCCGTTCGCGACGGCGCCGCGGACGCCCTCGTCTCCGCCGGCTCGACCGGCGCCACCGTCACCGCCGTCGCCCTCGGCCTCGGCCGCTGGCCGGACGTACGCCGTCCCGCGCTGGTCGCCACCCTGCCGGCCGTCGCGGGCCCGGTGGTCCTGCTCGACGTCGGCGGCTCGCTCGAGCCGCGCCCGGCCACCCTCGCCCGGCACGCCGTCCTCGGCGCGGCCTACGCCGCGGTGGCGCACGCCGTCGGGACCCCGCGCGTCGGGCTGCTCTCGGTCGGCACGGAGGCCGGCAAGGGTGACCGTGCCCGCAGGCTCGCCGATCCCGTCCTCGCCGCCGCGTCGCTGCCCTGCGGTGGTCGCTACGTCGGCCTCGTCGAGGGGTACGACGTCTCCCTCGGCGCGCGCGCGGATGTGGTGGTGACCGACGGCTTCACCGGTAACGTGCTGCTCAAGGCGATCGAGGGCGCGTACGCGATGGCCGGCGGGCCCCCGCCCGGCGGTGGCGCCCCCCGGGCGGCCGCCTTGCTCGGGGTGGCCGGCACGGTGGTCGTCTGCCACGGCGCGGCCCGTCCCGAGGACGTCGCCGCCGGCATCGCCCTGGCCGCCCATCTCTGGCGGCGGCGCGCCGCCGACCAGGTCCGCGCGCTGCTCGACGGCGCCGAGGCGGGCGACCGCGAGGAATGCACCGACCGCACCACCGACACCGAGGTACCCACATCATGAGCAACGACAAGCGGCGGCGGGCGTCCGTCGGTCACCTGGAAGCCGCGTTCGGCGTCAGCCTGGATCCGGAGCTGCTGGAGCGCGCGCTGACCCACCGCTCGTACGCGTACGAGAACGGCGGCCTGCCCACCAACGAGCGGCTGGAGTTCCTCGGCGACTCGGTGCTCGGCGTGGTGATCACCACCGCGTTGTTCCACAACCACCCCGACCTGCCCGAGGGGCAGCTGGCCAAACTGCGGGCCAGCGTGGTCAACATGCGCGCCCTCGCCGACGTGGCGCGCGGCCTGGGCCCGGACGGGCTCGGCGCCTATTTGCTGCTCGGCAAGGGGGAGGAGACCACCGGCGGCCGGGACAAGGCGAGCATCCTCGCCGACACCCTGGAGGCGCTGCTCGGCGCGATCTACCTCCAGTACGGTCTGGACACCGCGGCGATCGTCATCCACCGGCTGTTCGACCCGCTGATGGCCGAGTCGGCCGGGCGGGGCGCCGCCCTGGACTGGAAGACCAGCCTCCAGGAGCTGACCGCGGCGCTGGGGCTCGGTGTGCCCGAGTACCGCATCGAGGGCACCGGGCCGGACCACCTCAAGACCTTCACCGCCTGGGTGGTGGTCGCCGGCAACCGCTACGGCGGGGCCGACGGGCGGAGCAAGAAGGAGGCCGAGCAGCGGGCCGCCGAGGCGGCCTGGCGCACGCTCACCGAGCAGGCCGAGCAGGCCGAGCAGGCCGAGCAGGAGCGGGCCGAGCAGGCCGAGCGGGCCGAGCAGGAGCGGGCCGAGGCGGCCGCCGGGGCGGCGGGCGCCGAGGTCGAGGCGGGCCTGGGCCGTGCCTGAGCTGCCGGAGGTCGAGACGGTCCGGCAGGGGCTGGCCCGGTGGGTCACCGACCGGCGGATCGCCACCGTCGAGGTGCACCACCCCCGCGCGGTGCGCCGGCACGCCCCCGGCGGCGGGCACTTCGCCGACGTGCTGGCCGGCCGGACGGTGCGCGACGTGCGCCGGCGGGGCAAGTACCTGTGGCTGCCGCTGGACAGCGGGGACGCCGTCGTCGGGCACCTGGGCATGTCGGGCCAGCTGCTGGTGCAGCCGGCCGACGCGCCCGACGAGACGCACCTGCGCGTCCGGTTCCGCTTCGCCGACGACGGGCCGGAGCTGCGCTTCGTCGACCAGCGCACGTTCGGCGGGCTGTCGGTCTCCGCGGGCGGCGCGGAGCTGCCGGCGGAGATCGCGCACATCGCCCGCGACCCGATGGACCCGGAGTTCTCCGACGCGGGGTTCGCCGCCGCGCTGCGCCGGCGGCGTACGGAGGTCAAGCGCGCCCTGCTGGACCAGACGCTGATCTCCGGGGTGGGCAACATCTACGCCGACGAGGCGCTGTGGCGGGCGAGGCTGCACGGTGCCCGCCCCACCGACGCGCTGACCGGCCCGGCCGCGCTGCGGCTGCTGGGCCACGTCCGGGACGTCCTGGCCGAGGCGATCAAGTCCGGCGGCACCAGCTTCGACGCCCTCTACGTCAACGTCAACGGGGAGAGCGGCTACTTCGACCGGTCGCTGAACGTCTACGGCCGGGAGGGCCTGCCGTGCCACCGCTGCGGCGCGCCCGTGCGTCGGGAGGCGTTCATGAACCGTTCGTCGTACAGTTGCCCGCGCTGTCAGCCCCGCCCCCGGGGGGCCCTTCGGGGATGACCCCGAGGCGTTTTCCGGGTCGCCGTCGGCGCGTCGGCCCCGGCCGGTCGGGGATCGCCCTCCCGACGCGCCGGTTTCGGCCGGGCTCGCCCGGCCGGACCGCCGTTCAGGCCGCGTACGGGTTCCGGGGAAGGGCCGGGGCCGTTCCCTGATGTCCCGGGCCCGTTCCGTCCATAGCGTCGACCCCGTTGACAGGGGGTTGACGTGACAGGGGGACCCGGAATGGGGGCAAGACCGGTGACGGTGCGGCTGGCGCGGTGGAGCGCGGAGCATCCGTGGCGGGCCATCGCGCTGTGGGTCGTGTTCGTGGCGGTGTGCTTCGTCGGCGGGAACGCCGCGGGACTCAAGGAGGCGACCGGCGCCGACCAGGCCGTCGGTGAGTCGGGCCGGGCGGGGCTGATCGTGGACGCCGGCGACTTCGCCGACCCGGCGGTGGAGAACGTCCTGATCACGGCGCGCGGCGGCACCCTGGACCCCGTCGCCGCGAAGGCCGCCGCCGCCGACGCGGCGACCGAACTGCGCTCGGTGACCGGAGTCGCCTCGGTGGGGGAGCCGGTGACGGCGCGGGACGGCTCCGCGCTGCTGGTGCCGATCACGATGTCGGGTGACGCGGAGACCGCGTCCGACCGGGTGCAGCCGCTGCGGGACGCCACCGCCCGGGTGCAGGAGGGGCACCCGCAGCTGCGCGTCGAGCAGGTCGGCGGCCCGTCGATCAGCAAGGCGCTGAACGACACGCTCGGCGAGGACTTCAAGCGGGCCGAACTGCTGAGCCTGCCGGTGACCCTGGCCATCCTGATCATCGCGTTCGGGGCACTGATCGCTGCCGGCGTGCCGGTGCTGCTGGCGCTCTCCTCGGTCGCCGCGGCGATGGGGCTCTCCACCCTCGCCTCGCACCTGGTGCCGGCGACCGACACGACGGCCAGCGTCATCCTGCTGATCGGCATGGCGGTCGGGGTCGACTACTCGCTGTTCTACGTGCGGCGCGAGCGGGAGGAGCGGGCCAAGGGGCGCTCCGGCCTCGACGCGGTGGAGATCGCCGCGGAGACCTCCGGTCACGCCGTCGTGGTCTCCGGCTTCGCCGTGATGATCTCGATGGGCGGGCTGCTGCTCGCCAACGACGCCATCTTCTCCTCCCTCGCGGTGGGCTCGATGCTGGTGGTCGCGGTCGCGGTGATCGGCTCGCTGACCGTGCTGCCGGCCCTGCTGGCCAAGCTCGGCCGCTGGGTCGACCGGCCCCGGGTGCCGCTGCTGTGGCGGCTCACCACCCCGCGTACCGGGCGGCACGGCGAGGCGAGGCCGAGGTTCTGGCCGGCCGTGCTGAAGCCCGCGCTGCGGGCGCCGGTGGCCACCCTGGTGATCTCGGTCGGGCTGCTGCTCGCCCTGGCCACGCCCGCGCTGGGCATGAAGATGAAGTTCCCCGGCATGGAGGACCTGCCGCGCAGCACGCCGGCCATGCAGGCGTACGACCGGCTCACCGCGGCGTTCCCGAGCAACGGCACCAGCCACACGGTCGCGGTGCGGGCGCCGGCGGCCGAGGCGGACCGGGTCGCGGCGGCGCTGACCGCGCTGGCCGGCGCGGCGTCGGCCGACCCGCTCTTCGCGCCGACCGAGGCGGACGGCCCGAAGATCGAGGTGTCGGCGGACCGGCGGGTGTCGGTGCTGGAGGTGGCCACTCCGCACGCCAGCCGCACCGACGAGGCGGCCCGCTCCCTGGATCGGCTGCGCGACGACCTCGTCCCGGCCGCGCTCGGCGCGGTGCCCGGCGTGGAGTACGCGGTCGGCGGGGACATCGCCGACAGCGAGGACTACTCGCAGCACATCCGCGACAAGCTGCCGGTCGTCATCGGCTTCGTGCTGGTGCTGACCTTCGTGGTGATGGTGCTGACGTTCCGCTCGGTGGTGATCGCGCTCAGCTCGATCCTGCTCAACCTGCTCTCCGCCGGCGCCGCGTACGGGCTGCTGGTGCTGGTCTTCCAGGGCGACTGGGCCGAGGGCCTGCTCGGCTTCACCTCGATGGGCGCGATCGTCACCTGGCTGCCGCTGTTCCTCTTCGTGGTGCTGTTCGGGCTCTCGATGGACTACCACGTCTTCGTGGTCAGCCGGATCCGCGAGGGCGTCCGGGCCGGCATGTCGAACCGGGACGCGGTGGCTTACGGCATCACCTCGTCGGCCGGCGTGGTGACCAGCGCGGCGATCGTGATGGTCGGGGTCTTCTCGATCTTCGCCACGCTGAGCACGATCGACATGAAGCAGCTCGGCATCGGCCTGGCGGCGGCGATCCTGCTGGACGCCACGATCATCCGCGCGGTGGTGCTGCCGGCGCTGATGACCATGCTGGGCGACGCGAACTGGTGGGCCCCGAAGTTCCTGCGGGGGCGCCCCGCGAAGGCCCCCACGGACCCGCCGGCCCCGACCCCGGAGCTGGTCGGCGCCCGCTGACCCACGCCACGGCAGGGGCCGGACCGCACCCGCGGTCCGGCCCCTGCCGTCCGTCCGTCGGTACGCACGGTGGGCTTTCTGCCGTCGGGCCGGCTGCCGTGCGGGCCGGCCTGCCCGGCACGTGGTGTGTGCGGGGCGGCCGGCACGGCCCGGGTGCGTGACCGTCGGCGTCAGAACACCGGGCAGGAGGCCCGCCAGGCCCCCAACTCCCGGTCCTTGCGGATCGAGGAGAAGCCGTAGCCCACCGTGGTGACGCAGAAGTCCGTGGTCGAGCCGGTGTACTCGGCGTGGAACACCGGCTTGCCCGCCTCGACGAACGGCAACAGCTTGGCGCACAGGCCCAGCCGCACGCATTCCTCGTTGACGGCGAAGTCGAAGTCCGGCGCCAGGGCGGCCACCTGGGGCACGTCGTTGACCAGGCCGGGGGAGAGGTCCAGGGACCGGGCCAGCTCGGCCAGCCGGCGGTTGAACAGCAACTGGTCGTCGAAGCCGAGCGGGAAGCCGGCGCGGTGGGCGTACCCGTCGGCGTCGGCGAGCGCGACCGCGCCGAAGCCCTTGCCCCGGCAGAGCCGGAGCCGATCCGCCAGCACCGGCCGCAGCGCGTCCCACTGCCGTACGTCGAGCCAGCGGCTCTGCGGGCGACGGGCCGCGGCACCCCACACGGCGGCCGGGAAGCGGCTCGCGTCCGGATCCGTGGGCAGGACCGAGCCGACGTGCACCTGGCAGACCAGCCGGCGGTCGCGGGACCGCAGCTCGGCGGTCTGCGCGGCGGTGGTGGCGACCGGGTCGAGCAGGAAGACGTCGGCGTCGACGGTCGGGTCGAGCACGCCGCTGAGCTGCCACTGCCACCGCCACCGGCCGGCCGACTCCGCCGGCCAGGTGGTCGGGGCGCCGGGCGGGGGGAGCGCGACCCGGCAACCGCCGACCGTGGCCAGCAGCGCGAGGACGACGCAGGCGGACAGGACGCGGCGCGGGCCCCGCCCCACGGCGCGCGTACGCGGCCGGATCCGCATCGGCAAGCTCCCGGGTACCGGGGCGGCGGGAGTGCCGCCCGGAGCGGGTACGCCGGTCCGGCGTACCTCACCCGGTCAAACGAGCGCGGACCCGGCCACGACTCGCGTTCAGCGCGGCGCGGCGAAGACCTGCGTCCAGTACGGCCCGTTGCTGCTCGCCACGCCGACGCCGATCTCGGTGAAGGCGCAGTTCAGGATGTTGGCCCGGTGACCGGAGCTGTTCATCCAGGCGTCCATCACCGCGGCCGGCGTCTTCTGGTTCCAGGCGACGTTCTCGCCGTACGTGCGCCAGGCGTAGCCGACCCGGTCCAGCCGGTCTCCGGCGTCGCTGCCGTCGCTGCCGGTGTGCGACATGTCCCGGTGGTCCGCCTGGTCCTGGCTGTGCCGCTGGGCGGCGGTCATCAGCTTGTCGTCGATGCTCAGCGCCCCGCAGCCGGCCTTGGCGCGCTCGGCGTTGACCAGGTTCACCACCTCGCGGGCCTGGGCGCTGACCCCGCTGCTCACGGGGGCCTTCGTGCCGCCGCCGGACGGCGCGCTGCTCCGCTCGGTGCGCCGCGAGGGCGCGGTGGAGCGCGAGGGCACCGGCGTGGGCCTGGTGGCCTTCGTGGGCGACGGGGCGGGCTTGGCGGTGGTCGGCGCGGTGCTCGGGGTGGAGGCGGTCAGCGCGTCGCCGGGCGTCCCCGGCAACGCCGGGGCGGCGGCGATCGTGTCGTCGACGGCGGTCGGGTCGGTCTCCGGGCCGTCGCCGCCCAGCGCGACCGCGCCGACGCCGAGGCTCACCACCAGCGTGGCAGCTGCGGCGGCGCCACCGATCAGCACGGGGCGGGGGAAGCGGCGCTGGCGGCGGTGCCGGCCCTCGGCGGGTGTCGTCCCGGCGTCGGTGCCCCGGTGCGTCCCGAGGTCGATCGGGGCGGTCGGGGCGTCGACGGGCCAGCCGCCGGCCGGGGGCGCGTCGGTCCCGTACGGCCCGCCGTCCCGCAGGTCGGCGTCGGCGTGCCAGCGGACGCCCGGCTCGGCCAGCCAGGTGGCGGCCGGCGCGGCAGGCCCGGCCGGCCAGGTCCCGGTGGGCTCGTCCTGCCAGCGCTCGGTGGGCTCGTCCCGCCAGCGCTCGGTGGGCTCGGCGGCGTCGGCGGGCTCGGCCTGCTGGTGTGCGGCCGACTCGGCGGGCTCGGGCTGCCGGTGTGCGGCCGGCTCGGCGGGCTCGGCCTGCCAGCGGGCGGTCGGCTGGTCGCGGTGCCACTCGTCGGCGGGTCGGTCCGGGTCGTCCCCGAACAGGTAGGCCGACCTCGGCTCCGGACGGTCGGTCAGCCAGGCCGGCTCCTCACTGCGCGGCTGCGCGGGGTGCCGGGCGGCGCCGTCCGGGTCGTTCGGGTCGGTCCAGCGGTACACGCCTCTGCCTCCAAGGGGTCGGGTGCGGGCGGAGTGACGCTACGTGGGGGGCCTGAGCAGCGGCAACGTGGCTAAGGAAGAGTTAAGGGGAAGTCGGACGGCCGGGTAGGGACTTCCCGGGATCCGGGGCGTAGAGTCAAGGTGTCCGGACAGAGAGTGTCCGCGCCTTGTGGCAGCCCCCCGACAAGTGGACAGGTCGACGTGGAAATGATCTACGGCCTGCGGGAACTTGACGAAGGAGGGGGTATCGGCTCAATATGTAGGTGTCGCCAGTCGCGCCCGGTCATGCCCAGAATCGCCTGGAATGACAGCCGCGTGCACATTGGGCGCGCGTTGGCCGGCCTTTCCGGCAGCGCATATCAAGGAGTCATCATGGCGAAGGCCCTGTACGGCCACGTAGGTGCGGCGCCCGATCGGCGTCTGCTCGACGAGGTCACCCGACTGCGTGCCACGGTTCGGGCACTGGAGTTCGAGATCACGCGGTTGCGTGCCGAGAACGATCGGCTCGCGGCGGCTGCGGCGGAGGCGGACGATCTGCTCCGTCTGGCCGAGCCCGCGCTGACCTGAGCTCCGGTATCGAAAAACTGAATCGCACCACGCAAAAATGCGCGCCGACACTTCTGTGCCGGCGCGCAGCTCTGTCCGCACCCCTTTTCGCCGGCACCAATTCGCGATCTTGTGCGGATCTGTCGGGGACCGGCGAAAATGGTCCTTTCGACGTCGCCCGGCGTACCCCGGTCGGCCCCGCCGCACGGCGCGGCCGGGCGCCCGGCAGGCGGGTCGCGTGGCGGGCGGCCGTCGGTCCCGGGTTAGTCTGCGGGTTCACCCAGGTCCGCGCAGCCGGCGACGGTACGGCGGCCACCGGACGAGGATCGAGAAGGTGTATCTCAAGAGCCTGACGGTGAAGGGCTTCAAGTCCTTCGCCTCCGCGACGACGCTGAAGCTGGAGCCCGGGATCACCTGCGTGGTCGGCCCGAACGGCTCCGGCAAGTCCAACGTCGTCGACGCCATCGCCTGGGTGCTCGGCGAGCAGGGCGCCAAGGCGCTGCGCGGCGGCAAGATGGAGGACGTCATCTTCGCCGGCACCGCCGGCCGGGCCCCGCTGGGCCGGGCCGAGGTGACCCTGACCATAGACAACACCGACGGCGCGCTGCCGATCGAGTACACCGAGGTGTCGATCACCCGCCGGATGTTCCGCTCCGGCGAGAGCGAGTACGAGATCAACGGCGACTCCTGCCGGCTGCTCGACATCCAGGAGCTGCTGTCGGATTCCGGCATCGGCCGGGAGATGCACATCATCGTCGGGCAGGGCCGGCTCGACGGCATGCTGCACGCCAAGCCGGAGGACCGGCGGGCGTTCATCGAGGAGGCGGCCGGCGTCCTCAAGCACCGCAAGCGCAAGGAGAAGGCGCTGCGGAAGCTCGACGCCATGCAGACCAACCTCAACCGGCTCACCGACCTCACCGCCGAGCTGCGCCGCCAGCTCAAGCCGCTGGGCCGGCAGGCCGAGGTGGCCCGGCGCGCCGCCGCGATCCAGGCGAACCTGCGCGACGCCCGGCTGCGGCTGCTCGCCGACGACCTGGCCACCCTCCGCGCCACCCTCGACCGGGAGATCGCCGACGAGACCGCGGTGCGCGAGCGGCGGGAGCAGGCCGAGGCCGAGCACACCGAGGTGCAGTCCCGCCTCGCCGAGCTGGAGGCGGCCCTCGCCGAGGACGCGCCGCTGCTGGCCGCCGCGCAGGACACCTGGTACAAGCTCTCCGCCCTCTCCGAGCGGTTCCGCTCGATCGAGCAGCTCGCCCGGGAGCGGCTGCGGCACCTCAGCGCCACGCCGGACGACGAGCGCCCCGGCCGCGACCCGGACCAGTTGGAGGCCGAGGCCGAGCGGGTCCGCGAGCAGGAGGAGGAGCTGCGCGCCGCGCTCACCGACGACCAGATCCGGCTCGCCGAGGCGGTGGAGCACCGCCAGGAGCTGGAACGGCAGCTCGCCGCGGCCGAGCGCGAGCTGGTCGCCGCCGCGAAGGCGATCGCCGACCGGCGGGAGGGCCTGGCCCGGCTGACCGGTCAGGTCAACTCCGCCCGGGCCCGGACCACCAGCGCGGGCGAGGAGATCGAACGGCTCGCCGCCGCGCACGCCGACGCGCTCGCCCGCGCAGAGCAGGCGCAGGCCGAGCTCGACGCGGTGGCGGAGCAGTCCACCGAGGCGGACCGGGACAACGCCGACCTCGACGCCCGGCACGCCGAGGCGACCGCCGCCCTGGAGCGGGCGCAGGCCACCGTGCGGTCGCTGACCGACGCCGAGCGGTCGGCGGAGAAGGACGCCGCCACCTGGAAGGCCCGGGAGGAGGCGCTCGCCCTGGGCCTGCGCCGCAAGGACGGGGCGGGGGCCCTGCTGGCCCGCGCCGACGAGGTCCCGGGCCTGCTGGGCAGCCTGGCCGGGCTGCTCACCGTCGCCCCCGGGCAGGAGGCCGCGCTCGCCGCCGCGCTCGGCGGGCTCGCCGACGCGGTCGCGGTCAGCGGCGTCGACGAGGCCGTCGAGGCGATGCGGCTGCTGAAGATCTCCGACGCCGGCCGGGCCGGCCTGCTGGTCGGCAGCCCCGCCGGCCCGGGCATGGACGCCCACCCCGACGCGCTGCGGCCGAAGCTGCCCGACGGCGCCCGCTGGGCGCCCGACCTGGTGGAGTGCTCCCCGCAGCTCCGGCCGGCGGTGCACCGAGCGCTGCGCGACGTGGTGCTGGTCGACGACCTCGCCGCCGCGGCCGAGGTGGTCGCCGGCAATCCCGAGTTGCGCGCGGTCACCCCGGACGGCGACGTGGTGGGCGCGTACGCGGCGGCCGGCGGGTCGGCCAAGGCGCCCAGCTTCATCGAGGTGCAGGCGGCGGTCGAGGAGGCCCGGTCGAACCGGCTCGCGGCCGAGCGGACCGGCGCGGAGCTGCGCGAACAGCTCGTCGACGCCCGCGCCGAGGTGGCCGCCGCGAAGGAGACCGTGCAGCACGCCGCCGCCGCCAAGCGGGAGGCGGAGAGCCACCGCAACGCCGCCGCCCGGCGGCTGGCCGAGCTGGGCGCGGCCGCCCGCTCCGCGAAGGCCGAGACCGACCGGCTCGGCGAGTCCCGGGCCCGCGCCGAGGCGGCCCGGGAACGGGACCTGCTCACCCTGGCCGAGCTGGAGGAACGGCTGCGGCTGGCCGAGGAGACCCCGGTCGACGCGGAACCCTCCACCGAGGAACGCGACCAGCTCGCCGCGACGGTGCCGCAGGCGCGACAGAACGAGATGGAGGTCCGGCTGGCGGTGCGTACGGCCGAGGAGCGGGTCTCCTCGATCGCCGGCCGCGCCGACTCGCTGCACCGGCAGGCCACCGCCGAGCGGGCCGCGCGGGAACGCGCGGCGGCGCGGCGGGCGGCGCGGACCCGCGGCGCGGGGATCGCCCGGGCCGTGGCGGGCGGCGCCCGCGAGGCCCTCACCCGGCTGACCACCTCCATCGCCGCGGCGGAGGAGCACCGCGACGCCGTGGCGCGCGAGCGCGCCTCCCGCGAGGCCGAGCTGCAGGAGGTACGCGGCGCGGCCAAGCGGCTCGGCGCGGAGCTGGAGCGGCTGACCAGCCAGGTGCACCGGGACGAGGTGGCCCGCGCCGAGCAGCGGCTGCGCATCGAGCAGCTGGAGGCGAAGGCCGCGGAGGACTTCGGGCTGGACGTGGAGACCCTGGTCGCCGAGTACGGCCCGCACCAGCCCGTCCCGCTCACCCAGGCCGACGTGGCGGCGGCCGAGCGGGACGGCCTGCCGGTGCCCGAGCCGGTGCGCTACGAGCGCCCGGTGCAGGAGAAGCGGGCCGCCAAGGCGGAACGGGAACTGACCCTGCTCGGCAAGGTCAACCCGCTCGCGCTGGAGGAGTTCGCCGCGCTGGAGGAGCGCTACAAGTTCCTCTCGGAGCAACTGGAGGACCTCAAGGCCACCCGCCGCGACCTGCTCACCGTGGTCAAGGACGTCGACGAACGGATCCTGGAGGTCTTCGCCAGCGCGTTCGAGGACACGGCCCGGGAGTTCCAGCAGGTCTTCACCGTGCTCTTCCCGGGCGGCGAGGGCCGGCTCGTGCTCACCGACCCGGAGGATCTGCTCACCACCGGCGTCGAGGTGGAGGCCCGCCCGCCGGGTAAGAAGATCAAGCGGCTGTCGCTGCTCTCCGGCGGCGAGCGGTCGCTGACCGCGGTGGCGATGCTGGTGGCGATCTTCCGCGCCCGGCCCAGCCCGTTCTACATCATGGACGAGGTGGAGGCGGCGCTCGACGACGTCAACCTGGGCCGGCTGATCACGCTGCTGGCCCAGTTGCGGGAGAAGAGCCAGCTCATCGTCATCACGCACCAGAAGCGGACGATGGAGGTCGCCGACGCCCTGTACGGCGTGACCATGCGCAACGGGGTGACCCAGGTGATCAGCCAACGGCTCAACCGGGCCGACGGGGACGACGAGCGGCGCGGCCGCGGCGAGGAGAACGAGTAGTGGGTCGGGAACGCGCCACGGCGCTCCTGGTGGACTTCGACGGCGTCCTGCGACGCTGGGACCCGGCGGTGGCCGCCGGCGTGGAGCGGGAGTACGGCCTGTCCGAGGGCGTACTCACCGAGATCGCCATGCAGTGGGGGCGGCTCCAGCCGGTGCTCACCGGCCAGGTCAGCCACGCCGACTGGATGACCAGCGTCGCCGACGCGCTGACCGGGCCGGCCGGCGGGCCGGAGCGCGCCCGGGCCGCGGTCGAGCAGTGGCAGCGCTACCGGGGCGAGGTGGACACCGAGGTGCTCGACTTCGTCCGCGGGGTACGCGCCGGCGGCCTCCCGGTCGGCCTCGCCACCAACGCCACCGACCTGCTCGACGACGACCTGGCCGCGCTCGGCCTGGTCGGCGAGTTCGACGCGGTGGTCAACTCGTACCGGCTCGGGGTGAACAAGCCGGCCAAGGAGTACTTCCAGGCCGCCTGCCGGGCGGTGGCCACCCCGCCGGACCGGGTGCTCTTCGTCGACGACGAGGACTGGTCGGTGCGCGGCGCCCGGGTCGCCGGGCTGTCGGCGCTCCGCTGGACCGGCCGCCCCGAGGACCTGCGCTACCTGCGGGCGGCGCTGGCGTACTGAGGCCTGCCCTGGCTGGTCCGCTCGGCCGTGGTGCGGGGCTGCCGGGCCGGCGGCGCGGGGGCTCCCCGGTGCCGGTGGGCGGCGCCGGGGCGCTCGGCGCGGCGCCGCCCCGGACGGTCACTCGCCGGTGACGCCGTCGATGCGTTCGCGGATCAGGTCGGCGTGGCCGTTGTGCCGGGCGTACTCCTCGATCATGTGCACGTAGACCCAGCGCAGGTTGAACGTCCGGCGCTTCGGGCCGACCTCGGTGAAGGTGTCGTCGAGCGAGCGGCCCGCCGCGGCGGCCCGGGCCAGCTCCACCTCCCGGTGGAACGTGGCGAGGTCGGCCTCCGCGTCGGCGGTGCTGACGTCGTGGTCGGCGTCCGGGTTGTCGGGGGTGAAGTAGGGGTAGTCGACGCGCTCGCCGGCGAAGTTCTCCCGGAACCACCAGGCCTCCACCTCGGCCAGGTGCCGGACCAGCCCGAGCAGGGTCAGCCCGGAGGGCTCGACGCTCGGCGTCCGCAACTGCTCGGCGGTCAGCCCGGCGCACTTGAGCAGCAGCGTCTGCCGGTGGTAGTCCAGCCAGCCTTCCAGGATGGTGCGTTCGTCGCCGACGTACGGCTCGGGGGTCCGGGTGATCTCCGGTGCTCTCCAGGTCATGCCGGCCATCCTCGCCGGCCCGGCCGACAACCCGCGACCGCATATCCGCCGCGACCCCGTCCTGCGTCAGGACGTGTCCGGGCACCGCGGCCCGCCGCCGCGCCGCGACGTGTCAGGGCACCACGACGACCGGCCAGCGGCCGGCCCGGACGAGGCGGGTGGCGACCGAGCCGACCAGCCGGTGCCCGGCCTGCTCGGAGGAGCCGACGACCACCAGGTCGGCCCGGAACTCGTCGGCCGCCGCACGCAGTTCGGCGTACGCGTCCCCGCGCCGGCGCAGGAAGGTGACCGGCAGGCCGAGTTCCTCGGCGCCGCGCCGGCACTCCCGGCGCAGCTCCGCGGTCAGCTCGTCGTGGCAGCGCTGCACCTCCCCGGCGTCCAGGCCCGGCACGAGCGTGGTCAGCCCGGGTGCGGGGCTGACGTGGACCACCACCAGGGCGGAGCCCTGCCGGCGGGCCAGCCCGGCCGCGTACCAGCCGGCGCGCTCCGAGGTGCGGGTGCCGTCCACGCCGACCAGCACGACCCTCGGCCCGTCCGTGCCGCGCTCGTAGGGCCCGGGCCGGGTGCGCGGGCCGTACTCCTCCCGTTCCGGCGCGTCCGTGCTCATGCCAGCTCCGTCCTCTCCGGTTGCCCTAGGCAACAACCGGGTCGGGCGCAGCCCTATTCCGGCGGCCTAGAAGTACTCCTCGTTGAAGCGGCGCAGCAGCCGGGCGAAGTCCCCGACGTCCGCCGCCGACCAGGCGTCCAGGGTCTGCCGGAAGCGTTCGAGCCGGCCGCCCTGCGCGGCGTCGAACCGGCGCTGCCCCTCCTCGGTCAGGCTGAGCCGCGCGGCACGCCGGTCGGTCGGGTCCGGGTCGCGCCGGACCAGGCCCAGGCCCTCCAGTCCGTGGATCTGGCGGCTCAGCGTCCCCTTGCCGACGCCGAGCCGGGCGGCCAGGTCGGTGAGCCGGACCGAGCCGCACCGGCGCAGCCACAGCAGCAGCCCGTACGCGTCGGGCTCCAGGCCGGGGTGCACCTCCCGGGCGAGTTCCGAGGAGACGGCCCGCCCCCGGCGCAGCAGGGCGGTCAGCTCGTGCTCCACCGCCCGCATCGCCTCCGGCAGGTGCTCGTCCACGGTGGTCAGGGTACGGCGGGCGGTCTCAGGCGCCCGGAGCCAGCCGCTGCCGCATCACCTCGCGCAGGTGGCCGTCGCTGGTGGTGCCCTCGATGGTCACCTCGGCCGCCCGCCCGGTGTGCACCAGCGTGGCGACCGCGTTGCCGAAGTAGGGGCCGGCCAGCCGCTTCCAGCGGAACGGCGGGCGGCGTACCCCGGCCGAGCGGGCGAGCGCCCGGGCGGCTCCGGCCGGCCCGGACGACCAGCCCAGCCGCATCAGCGGGCGCATCCCGGCGGGCACCTGGTTGTGGATGGGCGAGCAGGTGAGCTGGTGCACCGGGGTGACCACGCTCCGGTCGTCGAACCGGGCCCGCGCCACGTACGAGTGGTGCACGTCACCGGAGAGCACGCTGATCGACGCCGGCGGCGCGTACGCCGGCCCGGCCCCGACCCGGTCCCCGGGCTCGCCGGGGGTGCCGCTGCCGATCCAGGCGAACAGCGCGCCGAGCGCGTCGAACGAGCGGCGGAACGCGGCCCAGTGCTCCAGGTCCAGCCCCCGGCGCAGCTTCTCCGACAGGCGCCCGACCCAGCGCCGCCGCGAGTCGGCGAGCTTCTCGTTCCACGCCTCCACGTGGTGGATGCCCGGCGGCAGCAGCCAGGGCAGCGAGGCGCCCACCACGAGGTGGTCGTAGACGCCGTGGGCCCGGTCGAGGAACCACGACCACTCGCCCGGGGGCAGCATCGCCCGCCGGCCGGGCTCCAGCACCCGGCTGCACCGGTTGTCCAGCATCACCAGCCGGGTCCGGCCCAGGTCCAGCGCGTAGCTCCACTGGTACTGCACGGCCCGCCACCGCTCGGTGTCGTGGGCGAGGTCGGCCTCGGTGTCGACCCGCTGGCCGAACTCGCGCAGCACGCCGGTGGCGTCCTCCGCCGCGCTGACCTTCGCGAAGACCGGGTCGGCGGCGATCTCGTCGGGGGAGAGGTTGCCCAGGTGCTGGTAGACCCAGTAGGAGGCGAGACCGCTGGTGATCCGCTCCGCCCACCAGGGCTGGTCGCGCATGTCCGCCCGCCAGGCGGACGAGGTGTTCCAGTCGTCGATGATCTCGTGGTCGTCGAAGATCATCACACTCGGCACGGTGGAGAGCAGCCAGCGGATCTCCGGGTCGCGCCAGGACTCCAGGTAGAGCTTGGTGTACTCGTCGAAGCTGACCACCTGGTCGCTGGGCGCGCCCCTGGGTCGCCGGCGGCGCCGCTTCAGCAGCCGCCGCACCGTGGGGGAGGTCACGTCCGCGTAGACCTGGTCACCGAGGAGCACCAGCAGGTCGGGCAGGCCGGCCGGGTCGGGGTCGGCCATCAGCCGCCGGGCGTACGCGTCGAGCGCGTCCGGGGGCAGCCGGCGGGTGGTGGCGTGCTGGGTGGTCTCCCGGCACGATCCGAAGACCAACCGGACCGGCTGGTCGAGGTCGGCGGCCGCCCGGGTGCGGATGACGCTGGGCGGGAACCCGCTCCTCGGCACCGGCCAGGCGACCTCGTCGTCGATCAGCACCTCGTAGCCGGTGGCGCTGTCGGGCGTGAGCCCCTCCACCACGACGAGCGCGTAGTGGTGGTCGTACGCGGAGAAGGTGGGCGCGGTGCCGCGGGCGCCGTCGGCCGTGCGGACGGTGACCACGGCGGGCGCGCTGGTCTCGACCCAGACGGTGGCCCGCGTGTCGACCACCCGCCGCAGCAACGGGCCGATGAGCAGGTGTGCCGCGGGCATGGGTCGACCTCCAGGTAAGCGGACTTCACTTTTACTACCCGGCCGGCGGTCGCACCACTGCTGGCTGTGACCGAGCCTACCGCCGGCTTCCGGACGGGCCCGCCGGGAGCGGTGGCTGGGACAGCTTCGCCGGCATCTGGAAGGATTCCGGCATGACCGAATACCTCCTCATCGCACTCGCCCTGCTCGGCGTGCTGATCCTTGGCGGCATCGGGCTGGTCGTGCCGCGGCTGCGCCGGCGCCCGGAGCCGCCGCTGCCCGAGACGGAGGTCGAGACCCGGGCCGAGGAGGGTCTCGCCGGCCCGCCGGTGGCGGCGCCGGAGGCCGAACTGACCACCGGGATCCTGGTGGAACCGCCGGTCGTGGAGGCCCCGGCCCCGGTGCTGGAGGTGCCCGAGCCGACCGCCGGGCGGCTGGTCCGGCTGCGGTCCCGGCTGTCCCGCTCGCAGAACGTCTTCGGCAAGAGCCTGCTCGGCCTGCTCAGCCGCGACCACCTGGACGAGGACACCTGGGAGGAGATCGAGGACAGCCTGATCACCGCCGACGTCGGCATCGACGCCACCCGGGAGATCGTCGACCGGCTGCGCGAGCGCACCCGGGTGCTCGGCACCCGGTCCGGCACCGAGCTGCGCGCCCTGCTCGCCGCCGAGCTGGTCAACGCCCTCGACCCGACGCTGGACCGCTCGCTGCACACCGCGCCCAAGGACGGCGTGCCGGCCGTGCTGCTGGTGGTCGGCGTCAACGGCGCCGGCAAGACCACCACCTGTGGCAAGGTCGCCCGGGTGCTGGTGGCCGACGGCCGGAGCGTGATCCTCGGCGCGGCCGACACCTTCCGCGCCGCCGCCGCCGACCAGCTGGAGACCTGGGCCGGTCGCGTCGGGGCCGAGACCGTGCGTGGTCCGGAGGGGGCCGACCCGGCCAGCGTCGCCTTCGACGCGGTCAAGCGCGGCATCGACACCGGCGTGGACACGGTGCTGATCGACACGGCCGGCCGGTTGCAGAACAAGGTCGGCCTGATGGACGAGCTGGGCAAGGTCAAGCGGGTGGTGGAGAAGCACGGCCCGATCGACGAGACGATCCTGATCCTGGACGCCACCACCGGGCAGAACGGGCTGGAGCAGGCCCGCGTCTTCACCGAGGTGGTCAACGTGACCGGCGTGGTGCTCACCAAGCTCGACGGCACCGCCAAGGGCGGCATCGTGATCGCCGTGCAGCGCAAGCTGGGCATCCCGGTGAAGCTGGTCGGGCTCGGCGAGGGCAAGGACGACCTCGCCCCGTTCGACCCCGCGCAGTTCGTCGACGCGCTGCTCGGTACCGAGCCGCTCGCCCGGGACGCGTAACCTCGCAGTGACGAGCAACGATCGCGCCTACGCCGGATGGCGCGACCCCAGCCACCCGTCGCAGCGCCTCGGGAGACCGTACGTGACTTCGCAGGAGATCCCGCTGCACGGCGGGAACGTCAGCACCGTGGTGCGGGTCGGCGACACGGTCCGGCGCAACGCCGGGCCGTGGACGCCCTCGGTGCACGCCCTGCTGCGCCACCTGGAGTACGTCGGGTTCACCGGCGCCCCCCGCGCGCTCGGCATGGACGAGCGCAACCGGGAGGTCCTGTCGTACCTGGAGGGGGAGTGCGGGGAATACCCGCTGGCCCCGCACTGGGTCACCGACGAGGCCCTGGTGACCGTGGCCACCATGCTGCGGATGTTCCACGACGCCCAGTACGGCTTCGTGCCGCCGCCGGGGGCGGTGTGGCGTTCGTTCGGCCCGCCGCCGCCGGACACCGAGGTGATCTGCCACCACGACGCCGCCCCGCACAACGTCATCTGGCGGCCCGACGGCACCCTCGGGCTGATCGACTTCGACCTCGCCTCGCCCGGCGCCCGGATCTACGACGTGGCGTACGCGGCCTGGACGTGGGTGCCGATCTTCTCCGACCGCGACTCGATCACGCTCGGCTGGAAGCACCCCGACCGGCCGCGCCGGCTGCGCCTCTTCGCGGACGCGTACGGGCTGATCCCGCGGGACCGGCACCGGCTGATCCGGACCATCCGCAAGCGGATCGTGGACCACGTCGAGGGCATCCGCCGGATGGCCGCCGCCGGTGAGCCGGCCTTCGTCCGGATCGTGCACAAGGGGCACCTGCGCCGGCCGATGCGGGACCTGCGGCTGCTCGACTACGAGCGCAACGCCCTCGAGTACGCGCTGCGCTGACCGGTCCGTGCCGCCGGGGACGTTCCTGCCGGCGGTGAGGTTGTCTTCACACGTCCGAAACAAGGCGTCACCGTCCGGAAATCGACGGGTGACGCTGGGGGAAACAGGGAGCGAGCAGGCTTCCGCGCATCCGGCGTACGGGCGACGCTGCCCCGGAAGCCGGGAAGGAGGGACTTCACCTTTAGGAGGCCGGCGTGCCTGACGCACCCACGATCGATTCCGGCAACACCGTCTGGTTGCTGGTGTCGACGGCGCTCGTGCTGCTCATGACGCCCGGACTGGCGCTGTTCTACGGCGGCCTGAACCGGGCCAAGGGTGTACTGAACATGATGATGATGAGCTTCTCCGCGATCGGGCTCATCTCCGTTTTGTGGTGGTTCTACGGTTTCAGCATCGCGTTCGGCAGCGATGTCAACGGCTTCTGGGGCGACCCGGGCGCCTACCTCGGCACCAAGACCTTCCTCGCCGAGACCGACCTCTGGGGCGCGACGGCGGAGAACCCGAGCGGCATCGGCGTCCCGCTCTACGTGTTCATGGCCTTCCAGATGGTCTTCGCCGTGATCACCGTCGCGCTGATCAGCGGCGCGATCTCCGACCGGGCGAGGTTCGCCGGCTGGCTGCTGTTCGCGTTCGGCTGGGCGACGCTGGTCTACTTCCCGGTCGCGCACTGGGTGTGGGGCGGCGGCGTCATCGGCGGCGACATCCACGCGCTCGACTTCGCCGGCGGCACCGCCGTGCACATCAACGCCGGCGCGGCGGCCCTGGCCCTGGCCCTGGTGCTCGGCAGGCGGCTCGGCTGGCCCCGGGAGGGCATGAAGCCGCACAACATCCCGCTCGTCGCGCTCGGCGCCGGGCTGCTCTGGTTCGGCTGGTTCGGCTTCAACGCCGGTTCCGAGCTCACCGTCGACTCGGTCGCCGGCCTGGCCTTCATCAACACCCAGCTCGCCACCGCCGCCGCGGTGCTCGGCTGGATCGCCGTCGAGTGGATCAAGGACAGGAAGCCGACCCTGGTCGGTGCCTCCTCCGGCGCCGTCGCCGGCCTGGTCGCCATCACCCCGGCCTGCGGCTTCATCGCGCCCTGGGCGGCGGTGCTGCTCGGCGTCGTCGCCGGGGCGGTCTGCGCGCTGGCGATCAGCCTCAAGTACAAGCTCGGCTACGACGACTCGCTCGACGTGGTCGGCGTGCACTTCGTCGGCGGCTGGATCGGGTCGCTCTGGCTCGGCCTGTTCGCCACCAACTCGGTCAACGGCGCGATCACCGACGTGGTCGGCGCCTCGGACGGCCTGTTCTACGGTGGTGGGGTGACCCAGCTCGGCCGGCAGGCCCTGGCCGGCCTGATCGTCACCGTCTGGTCCTTCGCGGTGGCCTGGGTGCTCGCCGTCGCGATCGAGAAGACCATCGGCTTCCGGCTCCGCGCCGAGGACGAGGTCGGCGGCATCGACATCGCCGAGCACGCCGAGAGCGGCTACGACCTGTCGCCGGCCGCGGGCGGCGGCAGCGCCTTTGCCATGGCCGGGCTGACCGGCGCCAAGCAGACGGCGGCACCGGCCGCGCCCGCCGCGTCCCCCGCCGAGCCGGCCGCCGAGCCGGTCGACGAGAAGATCGCCGGTTAACGTTCCTGTGATGGAGGGGTTGGACATGAAGCTGGTGACCGCGGTCATCAAGCCGTACCAACTGGACGCGGTGAAGGAGGCCCTGCACGCCCTCGGCGTGGCCGGCCTGACCGTCAGCGAGGTCCAGGGCTACGGCCGGCAGAAGGGGCACACCGAGGTCTACCGGGGTGCCGAGTACACCGTCGAGTTCCTGCCCAAGATCCGGGTGGAGGTGCTCACCGACGAGATCGACGTGGAGAAGATCGTCGACGCCGTCGTCGCCGCCGCCCGGACCGGCAAGATCGGCGACGGGAAGGTCTGGGTGACCTCCGTCGACGAGGTCGTCCGGGTCCGCACCGGCGAGCGCGGCCTCGACGCGCTCTGACCGGGCCACGACCGACATGACCTCGTCGACCGGGAGGAACGCGTCGGGCCACGCCGGCAGCGGCGGCCCGGACCGCCCGGTCGACGGGTTCGTCGGCGCGGACGCGGGCGTGGGGGAGGCGGCCCGGGCCGCGCGCGCCGACGCCCACGACCGGTGGCTACGCGCGCTGCTGCCGGACCGGCCCGGTGTGGCGCTCGTCGCCGTCGGCGGGCTGGGACGGCGGCAGTGCGCCCCGCACGGCGACCTCGACCTCGTGCTGCTGCACGCCGGGGTGCCCGGCGTGGACGAGCTCGCCGCGGCGGTCTGGTATCCCGTCTGGGACGCCGGGCTGCGGCTCGACCACTCCGTCCGCACCGTCGCCGAGGCGCTGTCGGTCGCCCAGGACGACGTGAAGGTCGCCCTCGGGCTGCTCGACGCGCGGCTGGTCGCCGGGGACGCCGCCCTCGCCGACACGCTCGTCCGGTCCGCCGTCGACCACTGGCGGCGCACCGCCGTACGGCAGCTCCCCGGGTTGCGGGAGGTCACCGCCGCCCGCTGGGAGGCCCACGGCGAACTGGCCTTCCTGCTCGAGGGCGACCTGAAGGAGGCCGCCGGCGGGCTGCGCGACGTGGGCATCCTGCGGGCGATCGCCACCGCCGGGATCACCGACGCGTTGCGCCCCGCCGTCCGCGCCGCGCACCGGCGGCTGCTGGACACCCGGGACGCGCTGCATGTGCAGGTCGGCCGCCGGGTCGACCGGCTGGTCGCCCAGGAACGCGACGGCGTCGCCGCGCTACTCGGGCTGCGCCAACCCCCGCCCGCCGGGCCCGACGCCCCGCAGCTCCGACCCCTCCCGCCCGACGCCGCGCAGCGGGCGGGAGCCGTCGACGGCGTGGACGGCGACGCGCTGCTGCGCCGGGTGGCCGGGGACGCCCGGACCGTCAGCCACGCCCTCGACGACGCCTTCCGCGCCGCCGACCGGCTCCGCTCGGGCCGCCGCCGGGGGACCGACGGGCGCCCGGTGCGCCGGCCGGTGGCCCGGGACGTCGTGGAGCACGACGGCGAGCTGGTGCTGGCCCGCACCGCGATCGGCGCGCGACCCGACCCGAGCCTGTCGCTGCGGGTCGCCGCCGCCGCGGCCACCACCCGGCTGCCGATCGCCCGGGCCACCTGCGAGTGGCTGGCCGTGTACTGTCCGCCGCTGCCGGCGCCGTGGCCGGCCGAGGCCCGGGCCGCGCTCGTCACCCTGCTCGGCGCCGGTCCCGGCCTGGTGCCGGCCTGGGAGACCTGCGACCGGTACGGGCTGATCGAGCGCTGGCTGCCCGAGTGGACCCGGCTGCGCAGCCTCCCGCAGCACAACCCGGTGCACCGGTTCACCCTCGACCGGCATCTCGTGCAGACCGCGTACGAGGCCAGCCGCCACACCCGCGAGGTCGACCGCCCCGACCTGCTGCTGCTCGGCGCCCTGCTGCACGACGTCGGCAAGGGGCTGCCGGGGGACCACAGCACGGCCGGGGCTCCGCTGGCCGAGGCGGTGGCCGCCCGGATCGGCCTGCCCGGTCCGGAGGCGGCGCTGATCGGCACGCTGGTCCGGCTGCACCTGCTCCTGCCCGACGTGGCCACCCGGCGGGACCTCGCCGAGCCGGTCACCATCGCCGGGGTGGCCGAGCGGGTCGGCGACACCACCACCCTGGACCTGCTGCACGCCCTGGTCCGCGCCGACGCCGCCGCCACCGGTCCGGCCGCCTGGTCGGACTGGAAGGGCCGGCTGGTCGCCGAGCTGGTCGCCCGGGTACGCACCGCCCTGGACACCGGCGCGCTGCCCGCCCCGCCCGCCCCGGACCCGGCGCTGCTGGCGGGCCCCCTGCCGGTCGTACACCTGACCGGGGACCGGGTGGCGGTGGCCGCGGCGGACCGGCGCGGCCTGCTCGCGACGGTGGCCGGGTGCCTGGCCCTGCACCGGCTGGAGGTGATCTCCGCCGACGCCTCCACGGTCGACGGCCGGGCCCTGGTCGAGTGTCGGGTGCAGCCCCGCCACGGCCTGGCCCCCGACCCGATCGCCCTCGGCGCCGACCTGCGCCGCGCGGTGAACGGCGACGTCTCGGTCACCCAGCGGCTGCGCGGCCGGGCCCTGGCGGCGCGGGCCGAGGGGGCCGCGCCCCGGGTGGTCTGGCACCGGGAGGCGGCCACCGACGCGGTGCTGCTGGAGCTGCGTGCCGCCGACGCGGCCGGCCTGCTCTACCGGGTGACCTGCGCCCTCGACGAGGCCGGCGCCCAGGTCCGCGCGGCCCGCATCTCCACCCTCGGCGGGGACGTGGTGGACGCGTTCTACCTGGTCGGCGGCTGGCCGGACGACGCCGCCCGGGCGCGGCTGGAGGCTGTCGTCCTCGCCGCCGTCTGAGCGCGGACGTCCGGGCGCACCACGTCGAGCTGCGCTACGCGGAGCCGGCCGCCCGCCGAGGCCGCCGACCGCGCGTACCCACGTCAGTCGGGCGACGGTGAAGCCGGGCGAGCTGGTTGTGTTCGCGTACCGGTCGGGGCTGGTCGCGGGGTGGCGGCGCCAGCGGCCCGGGTCGCCGGGCGCCGGGCGGGCCGGGGTGGTCGGGCCGCCCGGAAGCAATGGCGAGGTGGGACGGTTACCCTTGCGGGTGGCCGGCCTTGTGCGTGCCGGCCGACCTGTGCCCGCCGAAACACTGACAAACGGGATGTTCGCGTGTTTGACACCTTGAGTGACCGCCTGTCCGGGATCTTCACCAAGCTCCGCGGCAAGGGCCGGCTCACCGACGCCGACATCGACGCCACCGCGCGCGAGATCCGCCTCGCGCTGCTGGAGGCGGACGTCGCGCTGCCGGTGGTCAAGGGCTTCATCGCGAACGTCAAGGAGCGGGCGCGCGGCGCCGAGGTCTCCCAGGCGCTCAACCCCGCCCAGCAGATCATCAAGATCGTCAACGACGAGCTGGTCAACGTGCTCGGTGGCGAGGGTCGGCGGCTCCAGTTCGCCAAGCAGCCGCCGACCGTGATCATGCTGGCCGGTCTCCAGGGTTCCGGCAAGACCACCCTCGCCGGCAAGCTGGCCCGCTGGCTGAAGGCCCAGGGGCACCAGCCGCTGCTGGTCGCCGCCGACCTCCAGCGCCCCAACGCCGTCGGCCAGCTCCAGGTGCTCGGTGGCCGCGCCGGCGTCGAGGTGTACGCCCCCGAGCCCGGCAACGGCGTCGGCGACCCGGTGCAGGTTGCCCGCGCCTCGATCGAGCACGCGAAGCGGGCGGCCCGGGACATCGTCATCGTCGACACCGCCGGCCGGCTGGGCATCGACGCCGAGATGATGCAGCAGGCCGCCGACATCCGCGACGCGGTCGACCCCGAAGAGGTCATCTTCGTCATCGACGCCATGGTCGGTCAGGACGCTGTGCGCACCGCCGAGGCGTTCCGCGACGGGGTCGGCATCACCGGCGTGGTCCTCTCCAAGCTCGACGGCGACGCCCGCGGCGGCGCCGCGCTGTCGGTCCGGGAGGTCACCGGGCAGCCCATCCTGTTCGCCTCCACCGGCGAGAAGCTGGAGGACTTCGACGTCTTCCACCCCGACCGGATGGCCAGCCGGATCCTGGGCATGGGCGACGTCCTCACTCTGATCGAGCAGGCCGAGCAGGCCTTCGACGCCGATCAGAAGGAGAAGATGACCGCCAAGCTGATGGGCGGCGAGCAGTTCACCCTGGAGGACTTCCTCGACCAGCTCATCGCGGTCCGCCGGATGGGCCCGATCGCCAACGTGCTGGCCATGATGCCGGGCATGGGGCAGATGAAGGACCAGCTCGCGGAGCTGGACGACAAGCACTTCGACCGGGTCACCGCGATCATCCGGTCGATGACGCCGGGCGAGCGCACCAACCCGAAGATCATCAACGGCTCCCGCCGGGCCCGCATCGCCAACGGCTCCGGCGTCACCGTGATGGACGTCAACCAGCTGCTCAACCGCTTCGCCGACGCGCAGAAGATGATGAAGCAGATGGGCGGCATGATGGGCCTGCCCGGCGGCGGCCGGCGCAAGGCGACCAAGTCGCCGAAGAACAAGCGCAAGGGCACCAAGGGCGGCGGTCGGCCGCGCGCCGGGGCGGGCGCCGGCCTGCCGGGCGGCTTCCCGGGCGGCATGCCGCAGCTCCCGCCGGGGATGGACCCGAACGACCTGGCCGCCGGCCAGGGCCTGCCCCCGGGCTTCAAGCTTCCGAAGATCGACTTCAACAAGCTCGGCAAGGGCGGCGACGGCCGGCCCCGCTGAGGCGTGTCGTTGGCGGCGGGTGACGTCATCCTTGCTTAGGGTGATGTCGCCCCTGGAAGGAGGAGTCATGACCGTGGCACCCATCCTGCCCGAGCGGTCGGAGTGGACGGTTGACGACCTCGGTGACCTGCCGAAGGACCTTCCGTACGAGTTGGTCAACGGAAGGTTGATCGTGCCGTCCCCCACCGCCGTGCACCAGGACCTGTGCGTCGAGCTGCTGCTCGCACTCCGGGTCAACTGCCCCGCCGACTACCTGGTCAGCATCGACCTGTCGATGCGGATCGACCGCCGCAACGAGCCGCGCCCCGACGTGGTCGCGATCCGCCGCGAACACGCCGACCGGTCGCCCGTCCCCGTCGAGGACGCCCTGCTGGCCGTCGAGGTCCTCTCGCCGACCTCCACGTTCCGCGACCTCTACGACAAGGCGAAGGTCTACGCGCACGCCGGGGTGCGGACGTACTGGGTGGTCGACCCGCTGCACGAGCGGATGACCCTGACGGAATACACGCTCGGCCCCACCGGCGAGTACGAGGTGGTGACCCACACCGAGGACCTCTTCGTCACCGAGCGGCCCTGGAAGGTCTCCGTCGACCTGCCCGCGCTGACGACTCGGCGGGCCGGGCTGCTCGCGCGCGACGGCGACTGACCGCGCCATCCACACGGGCGGGGCCCGGCCGTGACCGGCCGGGCCCCGTTTCCGTGCGACCGGTCAGGACACCAGGCCCGGCCGATGTCCGGGTCGCCCCGGCGGCCTGCCGCCCGCCGGGGACGGCCCGGCCGGGACCGGGCCACGCCGACCGGGAAGAATGGCCGCAGACCGCTCTTTCGCCCACCGACCGGAGGACGCATGGCCTGGCACGTACGCGGCGTGCTGCTGCCCGACGACGAGGTCCGGGACCTCTGGCTGGTCGGCGACCGGGTCACCTTCGAACCGGTGCCCGGCGCGGAGACGCTCGTCGACGGCGGCTTCGTGCTGCCCGGCCTGATCGACGCGCACTGCCACATCGGCATCGCCCGGGGCGGGGCGCCGATCACCTCCCTCGACCAGGCCCGTGCGCTGGCCCGCACCGACGTCGACGCCGGGGTGCTCGCCATCCGCGACGCCGGCTCGCCGTACCCGTATCCGGAACTCGACGACGAGCCGGAGCTGCCGCGCCTGGCCCGCGCCGGCCGGCACGTCGCGCCGCCGAAGCGCTACCTGCGCGACATCGGCGTGGAGGTCGGCGCGGCGGAGGTCGCCGACACGGTCGCCGCGCAGGCGGCCGCCGGCAACGGCTGGGTCAAGCTGGTCGGCGACTGGATCGACCGGGGCGTGGGGGACCTGGCGCCGTCCTGGGACGCCGACACGATGACCGCGGCCGTCGCGGCCGCGCACGCCGCCGGGGTACGCGCCGCGGTGCACACCTTCAGCGAGTCGGCCGTGGAGATCATGGTGCGGGCCGGGGTGGACTCGGTCGAGCACGGCACGGGCCTGAGCCTCGACCTGATCGACCTGATGGCCCGGCAGGGCACCGCCCTGGTCCCCACGATGATCAACATCCGCACCTTCGGCGGGATCGCCGAGCAGGCCCGGCCCAAGTTCCCCGGGTACGCCGACCACATGCTCGCCCTGCGCGACCGCTTCCCCGAGGTGGTCCGGGCCGCGTACGAGGCGGGGGTGCCGATCTACGTGGGCACGGACGCGGGCGGCGGCATCGACCACGGCCTGGCTGCCGAGGAGATGCTGCTGCTGCACGAGCAGGCCGGCATGTCGGCGGTGGACGTCCTCGCCGCCGCGTCCTGGCGGGGCCGCGAGTGGCTGGGCTTCCCCGGCCTGGTCGAGGGCGGCCTGGCGGACCTCGTCGTCTATCCCGAGGACCCGCGCGCCGACCTGCGCGCCGTGCGCAGCCCCGCCCGCATCGTGCTGCGCGGTCGCGTCGTCCGCTGACCTGCCGTGCCCACCCGCCGGCGGGTGGGCGCTCCCGCTCCGGTGCCGTGCCGGTCAGCCGGTGTGGGCGCCCCGGGTGACCGCGTGCAGGAGCAGGTACACCGCCAGGTCGGCGAGGTCGGCGGCGGTCTGTGCGACCGGGGCGCCGGGCAGGACGATGTGGCTGATCACCAACCGGACGACCGAGTCCGTGGCGAAGGCGACCGCGGCCCGGTCGGCGCCCGGCAGCACGCCGTCGGCCCACTCCAGGAGCGCCTCGGTGGCCTCGGTCAGGACCAGGTCCGACCGGGTGGTCAGGTAGGGCAGCAGCTCGTCGGAGCCGCCCCCGGTGCTGGTCAGGACGGCCTTGATCAACGGGTCGCCGGCCGCCTGCGTGAGGGTGTGCGAGATGGTGGCGTGCGCGGCCGCCCGGACGTCGTCGCCGTGTGCGCGCAGGAGGGCGCGCACGTCGCCGACGAACCGGTCGACCTCCCGCCGGGCGAGCGCCTCGGCCAGCCCCGCCTTGCTGCCGAACTCGTTGTAGACCGTCTGCCGGCTGACCCCGGCCGCCCGTGCGACGGCACCCATCCGGACGGCGTCCCAACCGCTCGCGACCGTCAGCGCCCGGGCGGCGTCGACGATCGCGTCCCTGGACCGGCTGCCGTTGTTCACGCTGCCATGGTGGCGTACGCCCCCGGCCCGCCGCACCCGGCCGTCCCGGTAGCTGACGACGACACCGCGCCCGATCGCGCCGTCCGGACGGCCGACGCATAGGATGTGCGGTCATGGCACGCGTGCTCACTCCCCGTGCGGAGGACTTTCCCCGCTGGTACCAGGACCTGATCGCCAAGGCGAAGCTGGCCGACAACGGCCCGGTCCGGGGGACCATGGTCATCCGGCCGGCCGGCTACGCCATCTGGGAGCGGATGCAGGCCGAGATGGACGCCCGGATCAAGGCGGCGGGCGCGGAGAACGCGTACTTCCCGCTCTTCATCCCCGAGAGCTACCTCAAGCGGGAGGCCGAGCACGTCGAGGGCTTCTCGCCGGAGCTCGCGGTGGTCACCCACGGCGGCGGCAAGCAGCTCGCCGAGCCGGTCGTGGTGCGCCCCACCAGCGAGACCGTCATCGGCGAGTTCATGGCCAAGTGGATCGACTCCTACCGGGACCTGCCGCTGCTGCTCAACCAGTGGGCCAACGTGGTCCGCTGGGAGCTGCGCCCCCGGGTCTTCCTGCGCACCAGCGAGTTCCTGTGGCAGGAGGGGCACACGGCCCACGCCACCCGCTCCGACGCGCGGGCCTACGCCCGCAGGATCCTGCACGAGGCGTACGAGGACCTGATGGTCAACGTGCTCGCCATCCCGGTGGTCGTCGGCCTGAAGACGGCCCGCGAGCGCTTCGCCGGCGCGACCGCCACCTACACCTGCGAAGGCATGATGGGTGACGGCAAGGCCCTCCAGCTCGGCACCAGCCACGAGCTGGGGCAGAACTTCGCCAAGGCGTTCGACATCAGCTACTCGTCGGCCGAGGGCGGCCGGGAGCACGCCTGGACGACCTCCTGGGGCACCTCGACCCGGATGCTCGGCGGCCTGATCATGTGCCACGGCGACGACAACGGCCTGCGGGTGCCGCCGAAGCTGGCGCCGGTGCAGGCGTACGTCATGGTGGTCAAGGACGGCGAGGGCGTCGGAGAGGCGGCGACCAAGTTGCGCGACGCGCTGCGCGACGCCGGTGTCCGGGTCGCGCTCGACGACCGCACCGACACCCCGTTCGGCCGCCGGGCCGTCGACGCCGAGCTGCGCGGCTATCCGGTACGCGTCGAGGTCGGCCCCCGCGACCTGGCCGCCGGCAACGCCGTCGTGGTCCGGCGCACCGACGGCTCGAAGTCCCCGACGGCCGTGGCCGACGTGGTCACCACCGTGCTGGCCGCCCTCGACGCCGACCAGCAGGCGCTGCACGACCAGGCCCTGGCGCACCGCCAGTCCCGCACCGTCGAGGTGTCGACCCTGGCCGAGGCGATCGAGGCGGCCGCCACCGGCTGGGCCCGGGTGCCGTGGTCGGCGGTCGGCGTCCAGGGCGAGGCGGAGGCCAACGGGCAGGGCGTCACCGTGCGCTGCCTGCTCCGCGCCGACGGCTCCGTGCCCGACTCCGAGGACGAGCCGGACCTCGTCGCCATCCTGGCCCGCGCCTACTGAGCGCGGTGTAAGGAAGGGGCCCTTCCTAACGCCTGAGGTAGAGGAAGGGGCCCTTCCTTACACCCGGAGCGGGTGGGCGGGCTCGCGAGGCGGGCAGCGGTAGGGTCGGGGCGTGAGATTCGAACCGGGGCGGCTGATCGTGCACCGCAACGTGCGCCGGGGCCGGATCGGCTGGGTGCGCGCCGCCCGGGTGGTCAGCGACGACGACCGGGGCCTGGTGCTCTGGGTGGCCCGGAACTCGCCCGTGGCGAGCGAGGTCACCGAGGCCGGGCTGGGCATGCGGGCGGTGCCGTTCGCCGAGTGGGTCTCCTCGTCCTACCGCCTGGCCGCCGGCCGGTGGAACGGCCCGCCCGTGCTGAAGTTCCTGCCCGCCGGGGCAAGCCACTCGGTGTGGTGGTTCCGCGACGCGCACGACCGCTTCGCCGCCTGGTACGTCAACCTGGAGGAGCCCGGGGTGCGCTGGGACGACGGCGCGCTCGCCGGGGTCGACATGGTGGACCAGGACCTCGACGTGGTCGTCCGGCCGGACCTGGGCTGGGAGTGGAAGGACGAGGACGAGTTCGTCGAGCGGCTCGCCTTCCCCGCGCACTACTGGGTCGCCGACCCCGACGCCGTCCGGGCCGAGGGCAAGCGGGTGATCGCGCTGGCCGAGGCGGGGGAGTTCCCGTTCGACGGCACCTGGTGCGACTTCGCCCCGCCGGCGGAGTGGACCACCCCCGACGAGCTGCCGCCCGGCTGGGACCGCCCCCCGGTGCGCTGACCCGGCAGGTGTGTTTTCGGTCACTTCCGTCGGTGCGCGGGTGACCCCGGGCGGTCCGGTGTGAGGGATCCCGGCCCGATCTGGCAGAATGGCTGGCTGGTATCCGGCGTGTGTCCGGCGCCCTCTAACCCGGGCACCGCGCCAGTCCACCGAGCAGTCTCCGGCCCAAACCCCACTGTGCCGGTCGGCGCTCACCCGTGCACCGCCCTCGTCAGGGCTGGTGAGATCGCAACAGGAGCGAAACAACTGTGGCCGTAAAGATCCGGCTCCTGCGGATGGGCAAGATCCGCAACCCGCAGTACCGCATCGTCGTCGCCGACTCGCGCACCAAGCGCGACGGCCGGGCGATCGAGTTCGTCGGGGTCTACCAGCCGAAGGAAGACCCTTCGGTGATCGAGGTCAAGTCGGAGCGGGTCCAGTACTGGCTGTCCGTCGGCGCCCAGCCGAGCGAGGCGGTGCAGCGGCTGCTGGAGCTGACCGGTGACTGGCAGAAGTTCAAGGGCCTGCCGGCCCCGCCGCCGCTGAAGGTCGCCGCGGAGCGGGTCGACCGCACCGCCGCGTACGAGGCCGAGGCGAAGGCCGCCGCCGGGCTGGCGGAGACCCCGGCCAAGCCGGCCAAGAAGGCCGCCAAGGTCGAGGCCCCGGCCGAGGCGCCGAAGACCGAGGCTCCGGCCGAGGCCCCGGCTGCCGGTGCGGACTCCGGCGAGCAGGCCTGACATGGCACTGCGTCCGGCGCTGGAGCACCTGGTCAAGGGCATCGTCGACCACCCCGATGACGTGCGCGTCCGGCTGGTCGACAACCGTCGGGGCAAGCGGCTCGAAGTCCGCGTGCACCCGGAGGACCTCGGCACGGTGATCGGGCGGTCCGGCCGGACCGCCAAGGCGCTGCGCCAGGTGATCGGCTCCATCGGCGGGCGCGGCGTACGCGTCGACATCGTCGACTCGTACTGATGCTGCTCATCGTCGGCAGGATCGGCAAGCCGCACGGCATCCGCGGTGAGGTCACCGTGGAAGTGCGGACCGACGAGCCCGAAGCGCGCTTCGCTCCCGGTTCGGTTTTGCGTACCGAACCGGGAGCGGCGCCGCCGCAGCAGGCCGCGCCCGAGCACGGGGAGCCGTTCCGGGTCCCCGCCGAGCTGACCGTGGAATCCGCCCGTTGGCACCAGGGACGGCTGCTGGTGGCGTTCGAGGGCGTGCTGGACCGGGACGTCGCCGAGGCGCTGCGCGGCACCCTCGTCGCGGTCGACAGCGCCGACGTCGCCCCGCCGGAGGATCCGGAGGAGTTCCACGACCACCAGCTCGTCGGGCTGGCCGTGGTCACCCCGGGCGGCGAGCGGCTGGGCGAGGTGGCCCGGATCGACCACGCCCCCGCCTCCGACCTGCTGGTGCTGCGCCGCCCCGAGGGCCGCACCGCGCTCATCCCGTTCGTCAAGGCGATCGTTCCCGAGGTTGACCTCGCCGGCGGTCGCGTCGTCGTCGACCCGCCGGCCGGTCTGCTCGACCTGTAGAGCCGCTGGAGCACCCCCGCATGCGCGTCGACATCGTGTCGATCTTCCCGGAGTACTTCGCCCCGCTGGACCTGTCGCTGATCGGCAGGGCGCGGGCGAACGGCACGCTGCGGCTGGCCGTACACGACCTGCGGAGCTGGACCCACGACGTGCACCGCACGGTCGACGACACGCCGTACGGCGGCGGGCCCGGCATGGTGATGCGGCCGGAGCCGTGGGGCGAGGCGCTCGACGCCCTCGCCCCGGCGGAGGTGGCCCCGCCCCGGCTGGTGGTGCCCGCGCCGACGGGCGCCCCCTTCACCCAGGCGATGGCGCACGAGCTGGCGGCCGAGCCGCACCTGCTCTTCGCCTGCGGCCGGTACGAGGGCATCGACCAGCGGGTGCTCGACCACGCCGCCACCCGGATGCCGGTCACCGAGGTCTCCCTCGGTGACTACGTCCTCTTTGGCGGGGAGGTGGCCGTCCTGGTGATCCTGGAGGCGGTCACCCGGCTGCTGCCCGGGGTGCTCGGCAACGCGGGCTCGCTGGACGAGGAGTCGCACGCCCACGGGCTGCTGGAGGCCCCCATGTACACCAAGCCGGCGACCTGGCGCGGGCTGGAGGTGCCGGAGGTGCTCCGCTCCGGCGACCACGGGCGGATCGCCCGCTGGCGGCGGGACCAGGCGCTGACCCGTACCGCCCGGCGCCGCCCGGACATGCTCGCCGCGCTCGACCCGGAGCGCCTGGACAAACGGGACCTCGCCGCGCTGGACGGGGCCGGATTTCAGGTGTGTCCGGGGGATGTGGCAAAGTAGGGGGGTTGCCGCAACCGGCCGCGCCGCGGACGGCTGCGAGGATCCTCGACCGAGGTCGGGCCGCCGACCACACCCGGGGATCAGAATCACCCACCCGCGCACCGATTGACGGTGCGCCGTGAGCCTCACGAGGACGCAGCGATGAACATCCTGGACGCCCTTGACGCCCAGTCGAAGCGGACCGACCTCCCCGACTTCCGTGCCGGTGACACCGTCAAGGTGCACGCCCGGGTCGTCGAGGGCAACCGGTCCCGTGTCCAGATCTTCCAGGGCGTCGTCATCTGCCGCCAGGGTGACGGTCTGCGCGAGACCTTCTCGGTCCGCAAGATCAGCTTCGGTGTCGGTGTCGAGCGCACCTACCCGATCAACAGCCCGGCCATCGACCGGATCGAGATCGTGACCCGCGGTGACGTGCGTCGCGCCAAGCTCTACTACCTGCGCGAGCTGCGGGGCAAGAAGGCCAAGATCAAGGAGAAGCGCGAGAAGCAGCCGAGTTGACCTCAAGCTCGCCACGCCGCCCGAGCTGCGCGTGTGTCGTACCGACCGGACCGCACTACCCTGGTCGTACGGGCGCAGCCGGGCGACGTCCCGCCCCGAGGGCGGGGGAGACGTCCACTACCGCCTGGGGGGCCTCGACGAGGCTCCCGGGCGGTAGTTGTCATATCTGCTGACCGGGGAGTGGCGTGGTGCAGACGCTGGACGAGGACGGCGCCGTCGACCCGTGGCGCCGCCGGGCGCGACGCCCCCGCCGCCAGATGCCGCTCTGGCAGGAGCTGCCGCTGCTGCTGGTCGTCGCGTTCTGCCTCGCGGTGCTGATCCGCACCTTCCTGCTCCAGGCGTTCTTCATCCCCTCCGGCTCGATGGAGGACACGCTCCTCGTCGGCGACCGGGTCCTGGTCAACAAGGTCGTCTACGACGTACGCGACCCGGTGCGGGGCGAGGTGGTCGTCTTCCGGGGCACCGACCGGTGGGCCCCGCAGGTCGACGAGCAGCCGGAGCCCGGGTTCGTGGGCAAGCTCGGCCGGACGGTCGGCGACCTGATCGGCGTCAGCCGCCCCGGCGAGAAGGACTTCATCAAGCGGGTCATCGCGCTGCCCGGTGACCGCGTCAAGTGCTGCGACGCCCAGGGCCGGGTGCTGGTCAACGGCACGCCGCTCGACGAGTCGTCGTACGTCATCCGGGACTCGCCGCTCGACATCCCGCCGAACCCCCGCGAGTGCCGGTCCCGGCGCTTCGAGGAGGTCGTGGTCCCGCCCGGGCAGATCTTCGTGATGGGTGACCACCGGCTGGTCTCGCAGGACGCCCGCTGCCAGGGGCCGGTGCCGATCGACAACGTGGTGGGCCGCGCCTTCACGGTGGTCTGGCCGTCGTCACGGTGGAGCACGCTGTCGGTGCCGGCCACCTTCGACGACGTCGCCGATCCGCCCGCCGCCTCCACCGGGGCCCCGCCCCCGGTGCGTCCCACCCCGGGCGGCGGAGTGGTGCTCCTCGTCCCGTTCGTGGCCGCGCTGGCCGTTCTCGGGCGTTCCGGACGGTGGCGCCCAGCCGGGCAACGTAGGCTCCATCCGTGATTGACGAGCAGACCGACAAGCCCCGCAGTTCCTTCTGGAAGGAGCTGCCCATCCTCCTGGGCGTGGCGATCCTGGTCGCGGTGCTGGTGCGAGCCTTCGTGCTGCAGACCTTCTTCATTCCCTCCCCGTCCATGGAGAACACGCTCCAGATCGACGATCGGGTGCTGGTCAACAAGCTGGTCTACGACTTCCGGTCGCCGCGCCGGGGCGAGGTGATCGTCTTCAAGGCTCCCCTGGAGTGGAGCAGCAACCCCGACGGCGAGGACTTCATCAAGCGGGTCATCGGCGTCGGCGGCGACCACGTGGTCTGCTGCGACCCGCAGGAGCGGCTGGTGATCAACGGCAAGCCGCTGGACGAGCCGTACATCTACCCGGGGGACAAGACCGCCGAGGAGTTCGACATCACCGTCCCGGAGGGACGGCTCTGGGTGATGGGCGACCACCGCGAGGCGTCGGGCGACTCGCTGGAGCACTGGCAGCAGTCCGGGCAGGACATCACGACGGCCACCATCCCCGAGGACGAGGTCGTCGGGCGGGCGTTCACCGTCTTCTGGCCGGTCAACCGGGCCACCTGGCTGAGCGTGCCGAAGGGGTTCGAGGGCATCCCCGAGCCGTAGGGGCCGCCGGGCGTGGGCGTTGTCGGCGGCGTCTGGCAGGCTGGTGCGGTGACCGACTACACCCCGCGGCGCGCGGCCCGCGTCCTGCTCGTCGACGCGGCGGGTCGGGTGCTGCTCTTCAGCGGCTCCGACCCGGCCCGTCCCGAGCACGGCCGCTGGTGGTTCACCCCCGGTGGCGGCCTGGACCCCGGCGAGACGTACGCCGAGGGCGCCGCGCGGGAGTTGGCCGAGGAGACCGGGCTGCGGCTGCCGGCCCCGGCGTTCGGCGCGCCGGTGCACCGCGACGTCACGGAGTTCCCGTTCGACGGCGTGTGGTATCGGCAGGAGCAGGAGTTCTTCCTGGTGCGGGTGGCGGATCACGAGGTCGACACCGCCGGCTTCAGCGAGATCGAGCGGGCCAGCGTCGCCGCCCACCGGTGGTGGCCGCTGGCCGAGCTGGCCGCCACCGACGAGCGCTACTACCCGCCGGACCTGCCGGCGGTGCTGACCCGGGCGCTGGCCGAGGCGCCGACAGCCGACGGAGGTGTGCCGTGCTGACGCCGCCGCGCACGGTGGTACGCCGCGAGGGCGGGCTCTACGCGCTGGAGCGGGCCTTGCAGCGGCGCGGCTTCCGGCACGTCGCCGGGGCCGACGAGGCGGGCCGCGGCGCCTGCGCCGGCCCGCTGGTCGCCGCCGCCGCGATCCTGCCCGAGGGGCGCCGGGGCGAGATCGACGGGCTGGCCGACTCGAAGCTGCTCACCCCGGCCAGCCGGGAGCGGGTCTACGACGAGGTCGTCGCCCGCGCCCTGGCGTACTCCGTGGTGGTCATCCCGGCCGAGGAGGTCGACGAGCGGGGCCTGCACGTGTGCAACCTGGCCGCGATGCGCCGCGCCCTCGCCTCGCTCGCCACCCGCCCGGAGTACGTGCTGACCGACGGCTTCGGGGTGGACGGCCTCGACGTGCCGGGGCTGGCGGTGTGGAAGGGCGACCGGGTGGCCGCCTGCGTGGCGGCGGCCAGCGTGCTCGCCAAGGTGACCCGGGACCGGATCATGGTCGAGATGGACGGGACGTTCCCCGGCTACGGGTTCGCCGAGCACAAGGGTTACATCACGCCGGAGCACAGCGCGGCGCTGCGGGAGCGGGGGCCGTGCCGGGAGCACCGGTTCTCGTACGTGAACGTGGCGGTGGTGTCCGGTCGGGACGGCGCCCCACCCAGGGCACGTCGCCCGGTGGGCGCAAGGCCGGACGAGCCGATGGAGCGCTCCGGGCCGGCAGGGGGTACCGTCGGCGTGGCGTTGGGCGAGCAGCCTCGGCCTCCGGCGTCGGTGGGGGAAGATGTGGTCATGGAAGGCGGAGTGCGATGAGCGCGGAAGATCTCGAGAAGTACGAGACCGAGATGGAGCTGCAGCTCTACCGGGAGTACCGCGACATTGTCCGCCAGTTCTCCTACGTGGTGGAGACCGAGCGCCGGTTCTACCTGGCCAACCAGGTGGACTTGCACGTGCGCAACTCCGACGGCGAGGTCTACTTCGAGGTCGAGATGCACGACGCCTGGGTGTGGGACATGTACCGCCCCGCCCGGTTCGTGAAGAACGTCCGGGTGATGACCTTCAAGGACGTCAACGTCGAGGAGCTGGAGAAGCCCGACATCTCCCTCCCCGCCGACTCCGGCTTCGGCGGCTGACCACCGCCCACGTGGCGTCCGGCGGCCCGACCACCGGGCGCCCGGCCGCGTCGGCGCCCCCACCCGCCACGCGGCCCTCGAACTCGCCCCCGACCTGATCGTCCAGCGTGTCCGGTCTCAGTCGACGAACCCGAACATGGTCACACCGGCCGGGAGGGGGCGGGGCTCGCCCAGGAACCGGTGCACGCCCACGCCCACACCGTCCGCCGGGCTGCTCACCGCCACCGGCGCGAAGCCCTCCGCCGCGAACCACCCACAGATGGTCGGCACGAGGTCGGGGCTGCGCCGGTGCCGGGTCCAGAACACCGTGCCGCCGGCCGCGCAGAGCGCCGCGCAGTGCCGCACCGTGGCGCGGATGTCCGCCTCGCTGACGTTGCCGAACACCCCGCAGACCAGCACCAGGTCGGCCGGGGCGAGATCCGTGTACGCGTCGGTGCGCGCCGCGTCGCCCACCACCACCTCCACCGCCGACAGGCCCGCCGCGCGGGCGGCCGACCGGGCCACCTCCGCGTTGCGGGGATCCATCTCCACCAACCGGGCCGTCACGTCGTCCCGGCGGGGGTGGGCCGCCAGCACGGGGATCAGGTCGCCTCCCTGCCCGGCGCAGAGGCTGACCGCCCGCAGCGGGCCGGGCGGGGCCGCGTCGAGCGCCTGCCCGACCCGCAGCCGCACCTCGGCGAGCCGGCGGGACAGCGCCGACCCAGGCTCCTCGTAGTCGTCGTGCCAGGCGTACCAGTCCCGCGTCACCGGCCCAGCCTAGGCGTCGGCTCCGCCGGCCGGAGGACGCCCTCGTGGCGGTGGTGACGGGGGAGGAGCGCGTCGGTCGAGCCGGCACATAGCAGATCACGTCGGGGTTCCGGCGGCCGTCCACAGGAGACCCGTTGTCCACAGGGGCGGGCACCCGGGGTGGCGGGGCGGGACGCGCGCCGAGCAGGCTGCGCCCCATGCGACCAGCAACCCGTACCGGCGTCGCCGCGCTCTGCGCCGCCCTGCTGTCCCTCGGACCGGCCGCCGTGCCCGCCACGGGTCCGGCGCCGGTCGGGGCGGCGGCGGCCGTGGCACCCGACCTTCCGCCGTCGCCCGAGTCCCCGACACCCGGGGCCGCGCGGTTCCGGTGGCCGCTCGACGGCGTACCCCGCCCGGTCCGCCGGTTCGCCCCGCCGCCGCAGCCGTGGCTGCCAGGTCACCGGGGCGTCGACCTGGCCGCCGCGCCGGGCGCCACCGTGCGGTCCGCCGGTGCCGGCACGGTCCTCTTCGCCGGCATGGTCGCCGGCCGCCCGGTCGTCAGTGTCGGGCACGCCGACGGACTACGGACCACCTACGAGCCGGTGTCACCGGCGGTCCGCCCCGGCGCCCGGCTCGCCGCCGGGGCGCCGCTGGGCGCGCTGCTCGCCGGCCATCCCGGCTGCCCCACCCCGGCCTGCCTGCACTGGGGACTGCGGCGCGGCACGGACTACCTCGACCCGCTGGCGCTGCTCGGCCTCGGCCCGGTGCGGCTGCTGCCGCTCGACGGCGCCGGCACCGACCCGCCGCCGACAACCGGCGGACCGGGACAGCCGGTGTCGGGCGGGCGGCGGTGGGGCGGCGGTGGCTCAGCGCTGGGCGAGCAGCGGGGGAAGCCGCACCGCGAGGCGCTCGTACTCGTCGGCGGTGTTGTAGACCTGCGCGCACAGCCGCAGCCAGCCCCGCCCGTTCCAGGCCATGACCGCCACCTCCGTGGCGAGCCGCTCGGCGATGCGTTCCCGCAGCGCCCGCGCCGCGTCGAACGTGGTCCCCAGGCCCGCCGGCAGCGGGATGATCCGCATGGCGACCCCGGGCCCGCCGGGGCCCGGCAGGTCGGCGGGGGCCACCCCCAGCGCGTCCCCGACCACCCGCTGGCCGTACGCCACCAGCGCGGCGTTGTGCGCCCGTACCCGGTCGACGCCGAGGCTGCGCAGCGTGAACAGGCCCACCGGCGCGGCCAGCCAGCCGGTGTAGTCCTGCGTCGCCGCCCACTCGACCCGGCGGGGGAACCCCGACTCCTGCTCCCACGAGACGACCAGCGGCTCGATGCGCTCCCGCCACGGCGGCGCGACCACCAGCACGGCGCTGCCGCGCGGCGCGTACGCCCACTTGTGCAGGTTGCCCACCCAGAAGTCGGCGCCGATGCCACCGACCGGGGTCGGCAGCATGCCCGGGGCGTGCGCGGCGTCGACCAGGACCGGTATCCCGTGCTCCCGGGCCACCCCGACGACAGCGGCGACCGGGAAGAGCCGGGCGGTGGCCGAGGTGAGCTGGTCCACCACGAGCAGCCGGGTCCGGCCGGGGCGCAGCCCCGCGCGGACGATCTCGACGACCTCCTCGTCGGTGGCGGCCAGCGGCACCCGCAGCGCCCGGGTGACCGCCCCCGTACGGCGGCACTCGCGGGCGATGGAGAGGCCGACCGCGCCGTAGCCGTGGTCGGTCGTGACCACCTCGTCGCCGGGGCGCAGGCCGAGCGACTGGAGCACCACCGCCACGCCGGTGGTGGCATTCGGCACCAGGGCGGCGCCGTCCGGGTCGGCGCCCAGGAAGCCGGCCAGGTGACGGCGGGTGTGCGTGATCCGGTCGACCAGCCCCTGGGTGAAGAAGCGCAGCGGGTTGGCCTCCATCTCGTCGCGCAGCCGCTGTTGGGCCCGCTGCACCGGGACCGGGACCGCGCCGAACGACCCGTGGTTGAGGTGGCTGACCGCCGGGTCCAGCGAGAAGAGCAGGCGGGCTGCCGCGATCGGCTCTGGCGGCTGCGGGACGCTCACCCGGTGATCGTAGCGGCCGGTGGATCTCCGGCCGGCGTTCCGCCGGATGCCCGTGCCGGTCGACCCCGCTCGATCCCGCAGAATTGCGGATCGTGGACACCCAGGTGGAACTGCGCTGGCCGACCGCCGCCGACCGACAACTCCGCGCCGACGTGCACCGGGTGCTGCACGCGGTGGCCGAGCACGGTGGCGCGATCGGGTACACGGTCCCGCCCGGCCGCGCCGAGACCGACGCCTGGCTGGACGCGGTGCTGAGCCTGGTCGGGGCCGGCGACGCCGCGCTGGTCCTCGCCGTGCTCGACTCCCGGGTCGTGGGCACCGGGCTGTGGCGGCGCGGCCCGAAGCCGATCTTCGCCCACTACGCCGACCTGGAGAAGATCACCGCGCACCCGGCCGCCCGCGGCCGAGGCATCGGCCGGCTGGTCACCGGGGCGCTCGTCGACGACGCCCGCAAGGCCGGCATCGAGACCCTCGCGCTGGGCGTACGCGGCAACAACCACGGTGCCATCGAGCTCTACGAGCGGCTCGGCTTCCGCGAATGGGGCCGGCTGCCGAACGTCATCGAGGTGGGCGACGAGCGCTACGACGACGTGCGGATGTGTCTGGACCTGGGCCGGCCGCCGCACGTGCTGCTCCGCGGCTCTGCCCCGGACGGCCCGGGCTCGTCACCGCGCCGGTCCTGAGAGCCGACGCCGGCGACCGCACCTGCCAGCCGACCACACCGGACAGCATCGCGGCCCCAGCGGTCGGGCCATCGCCGCGACGGTCGGGCATGGCCGTCCGGCTCCCTCCCGCCGGTCAGGCGCGGGGGTGGGCCTGGCGGTAGGCCGCGCGGAGCCGCTCCACCGACACGTGGGTGTAGATCTGCGTGCTCGCGAGGGACGAGTGCCCCAGCAGCTCCTGCACCGCCCGCAGGTCGGCACCGCCCTCCAGCAGGTGGGTCGCCGCCGAGTGCCGCAGCCCGTGCGGGCTGACCGGAGGCAGCCCGGTGGCCTCGGCGTACCCGCTGACGATCCGTCGGGCCATCGTCGGGTTGAGCCGCCCGCCGCGGGCGCCGAGCAGCAGTGCCTCCCGGGAGTGCGGCCCGGCCAGTGCGGGGCGGCCGTGCCGCAGCCACTCGTCGAGCGCCCGCTGCGCCGGCACCCCGTACGGGACCGCGCGCTCCCGGCCGCCCTTGCCGAACACCCGCACGACCCGCCGCGCGTGGTCGACGTCGGCGATGTCGAGGCCGCACGCCTCGCTGATCCGTACGCCCGTGCCGTAGAGCAGCTCCAGCAGCGCTCTGTCCCGCAGCACCACGGCCTCGGCGGTACCGTCCGCCGTGGCCGCGTCCGCCGTGGCCCCGCTCGCGGTGCCGGCCTTGGCGGTGCCGTCCGCCGCGTGCGCCGCCGCTTCTCCGTCCGCCGCGTCCGTCTCCGCCGACCCGGAAGCACTGCCCGGAGCGGTCAGGCGTCCGCCCGGCGCCAGGGCTCGGGGCCGTGAGCCGGCGACGGTGTCCGGCGTCGCCGGCGCGCCCGGGGCGGACCGGCCGGGCGCCTCGACCAGCGCGGCGGCCTGGTCGGCACGGAGAACGGACGGCAGGTCCCGGTGGGCGCGGGGGCTGGCCAGCGCGCCCGCCACGTCGGTGGGGAGCAGCCCGGACCGGTGCGCCCAGGCGCTGAACGTTCGCGCCGAAGCCGACCGGCGGGCGAGCGACGTCCGCGCGGCGCCCATCGTCCGCTGCTTCGCCAGCCAACTGCGCAGCACCGTCAGGTCCAGTTCCGCCAGTTCGGCGCAGCCCATCCGGCGCGCGTGGTCCAGCAGCGACACCACGTCGCCGACGTACGCCCGGACCGTGTGCGCGGACCGGTTGCGCACCCCGGCCAGGTGCCCGGCGAATTCGTCCACCGCCTCGCGCATCGCCGACGGGAGCGCCTCGTGGGTCGCCCGGGTGCCGGCCGGCTCCCGGCTCACCGCGAGGCCCCGCTTCGCCGCCGTCGTCGGCACCCCCGGCCAACAGTTCCGCCCCCCGTGGCCGACCGCCGGCATCGTGGGCGGCGCGGTCGGCAGGGCGCGACCCTTGTGCAGGCCGGCGGTGGCGGATCCTCTGGCACAGCGCCAGCCTACGGTCGACGGGACCCGACGACCACGCGCCCGGATCATCCGCCCCGGCCGGGCACCGGGCTGCGGGGCGGGGTGTGCGACCGTCCGGATCGACCGGGGCGGGACGGCTCCGGGGCGGATGGACCGGGGCGGGACCGCTCCGAGGCGGGGCGGCCGGGCGGGACAGCTCCGAGGCCGGGGTGACGGGGGCGGGACGGCTCCGCAGCCGGGGCGGGTGCCGGCGCGGCCCCACGCGGGCAGAAGCTCTCCCACCTGTGCGGGCGGGGTGATGGATTACCGGGGCCGGTGCGCGCAGACTTGTCGTACCAACGGGTCAGCCAGGTCGCCACGCCACGCGGCGGACGGTGCTCGACGAAGGGGGACCGGGTATGGGGGTCGATGTCGTCCTCTACCGGGTGGTCGGGGCGGGCTCGGGCCGGCGTCGCCTAGTGCCGGCCGAGGTGCTGCCCGATCCCGACGACGTGCTGCTGGATCTCGTCGAGCGGATCCGCGGCACCGGGCGTACCCCGATGCTGGACCGGGTCGACCCCGTCGGCCAGCTGGTGGTCCCCGCCGACCAGGCCCCGCAGCTCCTCGCCGAGCTGGGTCGCCTCGCCGAGGTGGCCCGGACGACGCCCGAGGTGACGCACGTGCGCCGCCTGGATCTGTTGGCGCGGCACTGCCGGCCGGACCGCGACATGGAGATCCGCTTCGAGGGGGACTGACCGGGCTGGCGGCCCGCTCAGCGTCGGACCTCCTCGCCCGTCCACCCGCCCGCGTGCGGCGGCTGGTCGTGATCGCGCCGCCCCTGGCCGGCCCGACCCGCGCCGGCCGGCGGCGCGAGGGCGTATCCGTCCGAGCGGTGGACCACCAGGGCCAGCTCCTCCAGCATCGACAGTTTCCGCAGGGCGGTGCGGACGGCGACACCGGCCCGGGCGGCGAGGACGTCCACCCCCAGGGCGCCCCGGCGGGGCAGCGCCTCGACGATCGACCGGGCGTCGTCGTCGAGCTGGTCGACCGGCCGCTGCGGGCCGCGCGGCACCGGCGCCAGCTCGCCGATCCGCCCGACCTCCTCCAGCACCTGGGCGACCCCGGTGACCAGCCGGGCCTTCGGGTACTCGCGCAGCAGCTCGTGCGTGCCCACCGACATCGCCGACGTGACCGGGCCCGGCACCACCATCCCCGGTTTCGTCAGGGCGAGTGCCCGGTGCGTGGTCTGGGTGGCGCCGCTGCGCGCCGCCGCCTCCACCAGCACGGTACCGAGGGTCCCCGCCGCGATCACCCGGTTGCGGATGAGGAACCGGGGACGCAGCGGGTCGGCTCCCGGGATCCACTCGCTGACCAGCAGCCCGGTGTCGGCGATCCGGTCGAACAGCGCCGCGTTGCCCATCGGGTAGGGACGGTCCACGCCGCAGGCGAGCACCGCCACCGTGAGGCCCCCGGCGTTGAGCGCGCCCCGGTGGGCCGCCGCGTCGATGCCGAAGGCGCCACCGGAGACGACGGTCCAGTCCCGGTCGGCGAGCCCGTAGCCGAGTTCGGTGGCGACGTGCGTGCCGTACCTGGTGGCGGCCCGGGCGCCGACGACCGCGACGGAGCGGTCGAGCGCCTCCGCGAGCGGCCACGAGCCGCGTACCCAGAAGCAGAGCGGCGGCGCGGTCTCGGTGTCCACCCGGCGGTACGCGCCGGGCAGCCGCAGCCCGCGCAACTGGTCGATCCGGTCGGGCCACTCGTCGTCGCCGGGGACCACGATCCGGGCCCCGAGCCGGTCCCCGCGGGCCAGCGCCTCGGCCGCGACGGCCCGGGCGTCCCCGGCGGCGGTGCGCGCCGCCACCGTCGCCCGCAACGTCTCGTCCGGCGCGCCCCCGTCGAGCAGCAGGTCGAGTGTGGCCGCCGGGCCGAGCCGGTCGACCAGTCGGTGCACCGACCGGGTGCCCGGCTCGGCGAGCCAGGTCAGCGCCACCCGGGCCAGCGTCTCCTCGTCGGTGCTCACGGTGCCGTCCCCCGTTCGCAGTTGAATGGCCTCCCGGACGTCCTCCCGGTCGGGCCGGTCCCGGCCGTCGAGGTCCGCGATCGTCCAGGCCAGGCGGACGATCCGGTCGAAGCCCCGGGCGGAGAGCAACCCAGAGTCCAGTCGCGCCCGCAGCTCGGCGGTGTCGGGCCCGGGCAGTCGCCAGGGCGGTCGACGCAGGTACGGCCCGGGTATCTCCGCGTTGAGCCGGCGGCCGAGGACCACCCAACGCGCGGCCGCGGCCTCCCGGGCGGCTGCCACCCGCCGGGCGACGGTGGCCGACGACTCGCTGTCCACGGTGGCCTCCATCAGCTCCGCCGCCCGGACGGGTGGCAGCGTCACCTGCACGTCGATCCGGTCCAGCAGGGGACCGGACAGCCGGCTGAGATAGCGCCGGCGGGCCTGCGGCGGGCACTCGCAGTACGCGTCCCCGGCCGGCTTGGCGCACGGGCACGGGTTGGCCGCCAGCACGAGTTGCGTACGGGCCGGGTATTCGGCGCCGCCGCGGCTGCGGGCCAGCCGGACCCGGCCGTTCTCCAGCGGCTGGCGCAGCGCCTCCAGCGCGCCCCGGCTGAACTCGGGCGCCTCGTCGAGGAAGAGCACCCCACGGTGGGCGAGCGAGATCGCGCCGGGACGCGCCAGCCCCGAACCGCCGCCGACCAGGGACGGCACCGTCGCCGTGTGGTGCGGCGCCTGGAACGGCGGGCGGCGCAGCAACCGGCCGCCCGGCGGGAGCAGCCCGGCGATCGAGTGCAGGGCGGTGACCTCCAGCGCGGCCTCGTCGTCCAGTTCGGGCAGGATCGACGGGAGGCGTTCGGCGAGCATGGTCTTGCCGGCGCCCGGTGGCCCGAGCAGCGCCAGGTGGTGCCCGCCCGCCGCGGCCACCTCCAGCGCCCGCCGGCCCAACCCCTGCCCGGCGACCTCGGCCAGGTCGGGCCCGTCGCCGGCCGGTGCCGGGCCGCCCGCCTCCGGCTCGATAAGGGGCGTGCCGTCACGGACGAAGCTGACCAGCCGGTGCAGCGTGTCGACCGCCCGGACCCGGACCCCGGGGACGACCGCCGCCTCGGCAGCGTTGCCGGCCGGGACGATCACCCGCTCGACGCCGGCCCGGGCGGCCGCGGCGACCATCGGCAGTACGCCGCGGACCGGTCGGACGGTGCCGTCGAGGCCCAACTCGCCGAGGACCGCGACGCGCTCCAGCGGCAGCAGCGGCAGCTCGCCCGAGCCGCCCAGCAGGGCCACCGCGATCGCCAGGTCGAAGGCCGAGCCGAACTTGGGCAGGTCGGCGGGCAGCAGGTTGAGCGTGATCCGACGGTTGGGCCACCGCTGCCCGGAGTTGACCACCGCCGCGCGGACCCGGTCCCGGGCCTCGTGCAGGGCGGTGTCCGGCAGCCCCGAGATGACGACGGCCGGCAGACCGGCCGCCAGGTCGGCCTCGACCTCCACCAGGTGCCCGGTGACGCCGACCAGGCCCACGCAGAGCACCTTCGCGTAGCTCACGCCGTCACCCGCCGGGGGTCACCGGTGAGAGGCCTGGTCGCGCCGGTGTCGACGGCGCGCCCGCCGCGACGACCCGTGCCGACCGCCCGGCCCCGGCCGGCGGAGGACGGCACGGTCGACCCGCCCGGGTCGACCCGCCCGCAGCGACCGCCCCCGCCGGCCGTCCGCTTCCAGGCGTCGCCGGATCCTGGCCGCCGCACGCCGGGCCCGATGATCCGTCCGCTGCGCCCGGCCATCTCAGAACGCGCCCTTGAGGTGTTCGACCCGGGCGGCGCCGGCGCCGGTGAGGCGTACCGAGATCACGTCGAAGCGCACCTCGTCGGCGGTGGTGCCGGTGTCGGCCAGCCACCGGGCGGCGAGCCCGCGCAGCCGGCGGGCCTTGGCCGGTACGACGGCCTCGGCCGGCGGACCGAACTCGTCCGAGCCGCGGGTCTTCACCTCGCAGAAGGCGAGCACCGGCCCGTCCCAGGCGATGATGTCGATCTCCCCGGCCTGGCAGCGCCAGTTCCGGGCGACGGGGCGCAGCCCCGCCCCGATCAGGTGCCGGACGGCGCACCGCTCGCCGTACGCGCCGACCGCCTGGTTCCGCTTCGTCATGCCCGGCACCGTGCCCGGCCGGGGTGGGGTTCCGCCGCCCCACGTCGCCGACCTGTGGACAGACGGACGGGTTGTGGACGAGCGGACGATCATGCCTGCGCTGTGCTATGTGGACGTCGTAGGCGTCGGTCGCTCCGAGAGGCTCGTGCTGCCGCCGGACCCGACGGAGCCGACCCGTCGCCCCAGCGGCGCGGCGGTATCGAGGCGGACGGTCGGGGACCCTCGGACCGGCCGGCCGTCCATTAGTTTGCGACGGATGAGCGTCGACTGGCGGAGCGACCGGGTCCGCGCGGCCCTGCGTGGCGAGAATCCCACTGTGCTGCGCCGGCTCTCCGCCGGGTTCGCCGTGATCGGCGACAGCCAGCACCTCCCGGGATACTGCGTGCTGATCACGGACGACCCGTCGGCCGACCGGCTGACCGACCTGCCCCGGGACCGGCGACTGGCGTTCCTGGCGGACATGGATCTGCTCGGCGAGGCGGTGGCCCGGGTCTGCGCCCGGCGGGACCCGGGCTTCCGGCGGATCAACTACGAGATCCTCGGTAACCTCGACGCCTTCCTGCACGCACACGTGCGCCCCCGGTACGACTGGGAGCCGGCCGAGCTGCGGCGGGGGCCGGTATACCGCTATCCGACCCAGGTGTGGTGCGATCCGGCGTACGCCCTCGGGCCCTCGCACGGGGAGCTGCGCGCGCAGCTCGCCGCAGAGCTGGACCGGCTCGCGGATCCCCGCCCCTGACCGCCGTCGCCCTGCCCCTGACAGTCGTCCTGCCAAGCCCGCTGTTCGGTCGCGGCGGGTGCCCGAGGGGCGAATGGCGCCCGTGGAGCCCGTCGCATACGGTGCCGGACGTGGACGGACGACGGAGCTTTGCCGAAGATCAGGAGTCGCGCTGGTATCCGGCGGACCACGACCGTGGCTACGGGGAGCCGGACTGGCGCGGACCGGCCGAGACCCGGCACCGGGACGACGACCTGAACTCTCCCGAGCAGCGCCGCGCCGCGGAGGACGGCCGCCACGGCGAGGCCGCGACCGGCCGGCGCGGTGAGCCGGGCCGCTTCGGTGCGACGAACGAGCCCACCTCGGGACGCTTCGGCGCCGTCGACGCCGACCGGTCCCGCTTCGGCGACCCGGAGGACTCGGGCCGCTTTGCAGTGGCCGACCCGGATTCCAGCCGGTTCGCGGCGGTCGAGCCAGGCTCTGGTCGGTTCGCGGCGGTCGAGCCGGACTCTGGTCGGTTCGCGGTGACGGAGCCGGCGTCCGGGCGGTTCGGCGGCGCCGAGAGCGACTTGGGACGGCTCGTCGCGGTGCCGCCGCTCGGGGACGACCGGGCGGAGACCGAGGGATACCGGGCGAGCCGCGCCCGGCGCGCCGAGCCGGACCCGGAGGTCTCCGGTGAGCTGCCGGCCGACCGGCCGGGTCGGCGCGCGGCGCGGGAGGCGAGGGAGTCGCGGGACGCGGTCTCGACGTCGGGCGTCGACGCGCTGGCCGGTGTTGGCCCGGTCGAGCGGGCCGACGAGCCGACCCGTCCGGCCCCGCTGGGCGGCTATCCGATCGTCGAGCCCCATCGGGGAGCCGAGTCCGTGAACCCGCCGGAGTCGCCGACCGTCGCGCCCCAGCCGGCGGTCGGGACGCCGAACCCGCTGGAGATGCCGACCGGACCGATGCCGCCGATCGGCCCCCGTGGCGACATGCCGCCCGGGGAGGTGCCGGTCTATCCGCCGGTGGTCGGCCCGCACCCGGCCCCGCCGGCGGGCGACGGGGTCTACCGGACCCGCCGGCCCGCGCTGGCCGCGCTCTTCACCCTGCTGGTCGCGGTGTTCGAGGTCCCCGCGATGCGGGTGCTGCTCAGCGGCGTGACCGACGACCCGGTCTCGGCCGCCGACGTCGTGGCGGGCACCTTCCTGGTCTGCGGCCTGCCGATCTTCGCGATCGGCCTGTACGGGCTGCGTACCGGCGGGTTGTCGCTTGCGGAGGGGAGCCGGGGCTGGCTGCGCCCGCCGACGGCCTACCTGACCGTGGGTCTGGTGCTGTTCGTCGCCGCCGCCCTCGCGGTCGGCTGACGCCGGCCCGAGTCGGCGATCGCCCGGCGGGCCGCCACCCCCCGAGCTGACGCCGTCCCGGCCGCGGACCGTCCGGCGGGCCACCGCCCCCACGGCCTGACGGCGGCCCGAGCCGCGGTCGCCCGGCGAGCGCCGGCGACGAGGATGCGGCGGTGCCGGAAATGGGCGTTCTGACCCCTTCCCGCTACCCGTGGGGGCGGCGGCGGGGAAGGGGCGTACACTGGTCGACTGGCGACCGCCTCGTGCGGTCGACCTCGCGCGCCCTCTCCACGAGTCGTCGTGGGGCGACGGCCTCCCTGGTCCCGATCTTGGTCGGGCCCGTCATGGCCGGCGACCGGGCGCCAGGACGCCCGGCCGCCGGCCGGGCGGGACAACCAGGGACGCAAGGAGTACCCCACCATGGCCGTCGTGACCATGCGCCAGCTGCTGGAGAGCGGTGTCCACTTCGGGCACCAGACCCGGCGCTGGAACCCGAAGATGAAGCGCTTCATCTTCACCGAGCGCAACGGTATCTACATCATCGACCTGCGCCAGACCCTCGACTACATCGAGAAGGCGTACGAGTTCGTGCGCGGGACCGTCGCCGAGGGTGGCAGCATCCTCTTCGTCGGCACCAAGAAGCAGGCCCAGGAGGCCATCGCCGAGCAGGCGACCCGGGTCGGCCAGCCGTACGTCAACCACCGCTGGCTCGGCGGCATGCTGACCAACTTCCAGACGGTGTACAAGCGGCTGCAGCGGATGAAGGAGCTGGAGGCCCTGGGTGACCTGAGCGGCACGGCCGCCGGGTACACCAAGAAGGAGACCCTGCAGCTCTCCCGCGAGAAGGACAAGCTGACCCGCACCCTCGGCGGTCTGCGGGACATGCAGAAGCTCCCGGCCGCGATCTGGGTGGTCGACACCAAGAAGGAGCACATCGCCGTCGACGAGGCCCGCAAGCTGGGCATCCCGGTGATCGCGGTGCTCGACACCAACTGCGACCCGGACGAGGTCGACTTCCCGATCCCGGGCAACGACGACGCCATCCGCTCGGCGGAGCTGCTGACCAAGGTCGTGGCCGCCGCCGTCGCCGACGGCCTGATCGCCCGCTCCGGCCGTCGTCGGGGCACCGACGAGAAGCCGGAGCCGGGTGTGGCCTCCGACGAGCCGCTGGCCGAGTGGGAGCGCGAGCTGCTCGAGGAGCCGAAGAAGGCCGACGAGCAGCAGGGGCAGCCGGCCGAGCAGCCGGCGGCCGCCGCCGCGGAGTGACCGCGCGCCGCTTCCCCGCCGTCCGTTCTTTCGTACGGCGGGGAAGCGGCCGGTACGCCGGGCACGTCGCGCCCGGATCCGGGTAACCGGCACCAGGACCAACCCACCCGCAGTCTCAACACCGAAGAGAGAGCCATGTCCAACTTCACCGCCGCGGACGTCAAGAAGCTCCGCGACCTCACCGGCGCCGGCATGATGGACTGCAAGAAGGCGCTGACCGAGGCCGAGGGCGACTTCGACAAGGCCGTCGAGATCCTGCGCGTCAAGGGCGCCAAGGACGTCGGCAAGCGGGCCGGCCGTACGGCCGCCAACGGTCTGATCGCCCACTCCGGCCAGGCGCTGCTCGAGCTCAACTGCGAGACGGACTTCGTCGCCAAGACCGACGCCTTCATCGAGCTGGCCCAGCGGCTGGTCGAGCACGGCGAGCGCAGCGGCGTCGGCACCGCCGAGGAGCTGCTCGCCACCGAGCTGGACGGCAAGACCGTCGCCGACCTGGTCCAGGAGCAGTCCGCCAAGATCGGCGAGAAGCTGGTCCTCAACCGGTTCGCCAAGCTCGACGGCACCACCGCCGTCTACCTGCACCGCAAGAGCCAGGACCTGCCCCCGGCGGTCGGCGTGCTCGTGCAGTACGCGGGCAAGACCGACGAGGCCGGCGACGCCGACGCGCGTGCCGTCGCCATGCAGATCGCCGCGATGCGGCCGAAGTACCTCACCCGTGACGAGGTGCCGGCCGACGTCGTCGAGTCCGAGCGGCGCATCGCCGAGCAGACCGCCCGCGAGGAGAACAAGCCCGAGGCGGCCCTGCCGAAGATCGTCGAGGGTCGGGTGAACGCCTTCTTCAAGGACTACGTCCTGGTCGAGCAGGCGTCGGTCGCCGACAACAAGAAGACGGTGAAGCAGATGCTGGCCGAGGCCGGCATCGAGGTCACCCGTTTCGTGCGGTTCGAGGTCGGCCAGGCCTGAGCCGCCCCGGGGCGCGTCGCGCGCCCGCGGGAAGGGTAAACGTCGACGAGGAGGCCGCCGGTGTACGTGAGAGGCACCGCGGCCTCCTCGTCACATAGGGTCGGCTACGGCAGTTTCGCGGTACGCGGCGTACGGGACGTGCGCATGGGGAAGGGCGGGGCGGATGACGCAGGTTGTGAGTAACCGGAGTCTGGCGGCGGACGATCCGACGGCGCCGCCCCCCGGCCGGGCCCGACGGGTGGTGCTGAAGCTCTCCGGCGAGGTGTTCGGCGGGGGCGCGGTCGGCGTGGACCCGGACGTGGTGCAGGCCGTCGCCCGGCAGATCGCCACTGTGGTGCACCGCGGTGTGCAGGTCTCGGTGGTGGTCGGCGGCGGCAACTTCTTCCGGGGCGCCGAGCTGCAGAAGCGCGGCATGGACCGGGCCCGGGCCGACTACATGGGCATGCTCGGCACCGTGATGAACTGCCTCGCGCTGCAGGACTTCCTGGAGAAGGAGGGCGTCGAGACGCGCGTGCAGAGTGCGATCACGATGGCCCAGGTCGCCGAGCCCTACATCCCGCTGCGCGCCATCCGGCACCTGGAGAAGGGGCGCGTGGTGATCTTCGGCGCGGGGGCCGGCATGCCGTACTTCTCCACCGACACGGTGGCCGCCCAGCGCGCCCTGGAGATCCGCGCCGACGTGGTGCTGATGAGCAAGAACGGCGTGGACGGCGTCTACACCGCCGACCCGCGGGTCGACCCGACCGCCAGTAAGTTCGACTCGATCACCTTCTCCGAGGTGCTGCGCCGCAACCTGCGGGTCGCGGACGCCGCCGCGTTCAGCCTGTGCATGGAGAACGGCCTGCCGATGCTGGTCTTCGGCGCGCAGGGCGACGACACCATCATCCGGGCCGTGGGTGGCGAAAAGATCGGCACCCTGATCACCGCCTGAGCGGGTCTCGCGACCGTGCTCAGCGGTTCCTCCGACACGACAAGCCACGACGAGCACAGAAGGAGGCGAGGAGACCGGTGATCGACGACACCCTCCTCGAGGCCGAGGAGAAGATGGAGCGTGCCATCGAGCACGCCAAGGAGGAGTTCGGCGCGATCCGCACCGGTCGCGCCAACGCCGCCATGTTCTCCAAGATCATCATTGACTACTACGGCAGCCCCACCCCGCTGCCCCAGATGGCGTCCATCGGCGTGCCCGAGCCGCGCATGGTGATCATCAAGCCGTACGACAACTCGCAGATCAACGCCATGGAGAAGGCGATCCGCGACTCCGACCTCGGCGCGAACCCGAACAACGAGGGCAACCAGCTCCGCATCCTGCTCCCGCAGATGACCGAGGAGCGCCGCCGCGACATGATCAAGGTCGCCCGGCACAAGGGCGAGGAGGCCAAGGTGGCCATCCGCAACATCCGCCGCAAGGGCAAGGAGGAGCTCGACCGGCTCGTCAAGGACGGCGAGGTCGGCGAGGACGACGGCCGGCGCGCGGAGAAGGAGCTCGACGACCTGACCCAGCGCTACGTCGCCGCCGTCGACGAGCTGGTGAAGCACAAGGAGAACGAGCTCCTCGAGGTCTGAGGCCGTACGCCGGTCGCCACCGGCGACGACGACACCGTGGCACCGGCGCCGCCGCCCGCACCCGGGTGGCGGGGTCCGGTGCCACCGTCGTTGCGCCCGCCGATCGGGGACGGGCGCGGGACACGGTCCGGCGTGGGGACACGACGGGTGCAGTAGGCTCGGCACGATTCCCGGCCACCCTGCGGTGAATGGTGGGGATCGGCCGGCCGTCGGGCGGGTCAACCGGACGGAACAGTCGCGCGGGTAGGGGAATGGTTGTGGTTGTGCGTCATGCGGTGGATCTCGTGCCGGGCCCGTTCGGCGCGTGATGTCCCACCTCGACCCCTACGGCAGCGCCGAGCCCCGCGGCTGGGACCGCCCCGACCACCCCGCCCCCGCCCTGCCCTGGCCGGAGCCCGAGATGGAGCCCGGCCAGTGGCACCGCCGGCCCGGCGTCGCCCCTGACATGTACGCCGAGCCGCACACCCGCCCCCGCCCGCAGGTCGACGCCCACTCCGAGCCGGAGAGCGCGGACCGTGCCCCGTACGACCGCCCGGCCGGGACGAACGGTCACCACCCGGACGACTCCGAGTACCCGACGACCCAACTGGAACCGGTGCGGGACGCCGAGCCGGAGCCAGAGCCGGAGCCCGCCCGGGCCCCGGGCCGGCGGCAGCGCGGCCGACGCCGGGCCAGCGCCGACCGGCCCCCGACGCAGCAGCCCGCATCGAGTCGGGCCGGGCGCAACCTGCCGGCCGCCATCGCGGTCGGCGTGGCCCTCGGCGCCCTGATCGTGGTTCCGCTGTTCTTCTACACGCCCGCCTTCGTGCTGGTGGTGGCCGGCGCGGTCGCGGTCGGCAGCTGGGAGATGGCCCGGGCGGTGCGCCGCAGCGGTGCCCACCCGCCGCTGGTGCCCCTGATCGCCGGCGGGGTGCTCACCGTCGGACTGGCCTGGTTCGCCGGTCCCGACGCGCTCAGCCTCGGCCTGCTGGTCACCGTGCTCGGGACGATGGTCTGGCGGCTCGGCGACGGGCCGCGCGGCTTCCAGCGCGACCTGACCGCCGCCACCCTGATCGCCGTGTACGTGCCGTTCCTCGGCGGGTTCGCCGCGCTGCTGGCGGCGGCGCCGGACGACGGCCACCTGCGGGTGCTGGTGACGCTGGTCGCGGTGGTGCTCTCCGACACCGGCGGGTACGCGGCCGGCGTGAGCTTCGGCAAGCATCCGATGGCCCCCTCGGTGAGCCCGAAGAAGTCCTGGGAGGGCTTCGCCGGCTCGGTCACCGCCGCAGCGCTGGGCAGCGCCCTGCTGCTCTGGCTGCTCCTCGACGTGGCTCCGTGGTGGGGCGCGCTCTTCGGGCTGGCGGTCTCCGGTGCGGCCGTCCTCGGCGACCTCGCCGAGTCCATGATCAAGCGGGACCTCGGGGTCAAGGACATGAGCAACCTGCTCCCCGGGCACGGCGGCCTGATGGACCGACTCGACTCGATCCTCTTCGCGCTGCCGACCGCGTACCTGCTGCTGGCGGTCTTCGTCCCGGTGCTGGAGTGAGGCGTGAATCACCGGCCGTCGCGGGCCCCGGCCGGGCGGTGGGGGTCGATTCGGCACCTCCGGACAGGTGCGTCGGCCGTTCGGCGTGACAGACTGGACCCGCCATGACGAGCCTGCCCCTGATCCCCGCAGACCCCGACGCCCCCGGGCGCCGGCCCGCGATGCCTCCCCGTCACCTCGCCGATCTCGACCTCGCCGGCCGCCGCGCGCTGGTCGCCGAGCTGGGGGAGCCGGCGTTCCGCGCCAAGCAGGTCTCCACCCACTACTTCGGTCGCCTGGTGCGCGATCCGGCGCAGATGACCGACCTTCCGGCCGCCGCCCGGGACAGGCTCGCCGACCAGCTCCTGCCGCGCCTGCTCACCCCGGTCCGCGAGCTGGCCTGCGACGACGGCGCGACCCGCAAGGCGCTGTGGCGGCTGCACGACGGCTCGCTGGTGGAGAGCGTGCTGATGGGCTACCCGGACCGGGTCACCGTCTGCATCTCCAGCCAGGCCGGCTGCGGCATGGCCTGTCCGTTCTGCGCCACCGGCCAGGCCGGGCTGACCCGCAACCTGTCCACCGCAGAGATCGTCGACCAGGCGGTCTACCTGGCCGGCGTGGCCGCCTCCGGCGCGATGGCGGGCTCACCGCCCCGCCTGTCGCACGTCGTCTTCATGGGTATGGGCGAGCCGCTGGCCAACTACTCCCGGGTGATCGCGGCGATCCGCCGGCTCGTCGCCCCGGCGCCGGAGGGGCTGGGGCTGTCGCAGCGCCACATCACCGTCTCCACGGTCGGCCTCGTGCCGGCCATCCGCCGACTGGCCAGCGAAGACCTCTCGGTGACCCTTGCGTTGTCGCTACACGCCCCCGATGATGAGCTGCGCGACGAACTCGTGCCGGTCAACCAGCGCTGGAAGGTGTCCGAGGTGCTGGACGCAGCGTGGGACTACGCGGCGACGACGGGGCGTCGCGTGTCGATCGAGTACGCGATGATCAAGGACGTGAACGACCAGCCGTGGAGAGCCGATCTGCTCGGGCGGCTGCTGGCCGGGAAGCTGGCCCACGTGAACCTCATCCCGCTCAATCCGACTCCGGGCAGCCGGTGGGACGCCAGCCCGAAGCCGGTCGAGCGGGAGTTCGTCCGGCGGTTGCGTGAGGCCGGGGTGTCGACGACGGTGCGGGACACCCGGGGTCGCGAGATCGACGGAGCGTGTGGGCAGCTCGCCGCCGCCGTCGACAACAGGGACACCGACCGGACCGGGGAGACTGCGTGACCGGGCGTAGCGAACGAGACCAGGAGACATAGTGGCGAGTCAGGGTCAGCGTTTCCGGCGTAAGGCGCTCCGCCGGGGATACAAGGTCGACGAGGTCGACGCCTTCCTGGACCGGGTCGAGGCGACGCTCGACGGTCAGCCGGTCGGCGCCCCCGTGGCCTCCCAGGAGGTCCACGACGTCGTCTTCCGGGTCCGCTTCAACGGCTACGACGAGTGGCAGGTCGACCTGCACCTGGACCGGGTCGAGCGGCAGCTGGCCGAGTTGGAGGAGCGCGGCGGCGTCGGTGGCCGCGGCGGCGACCCCCGGGCCGCCGACCGGCTGGGCCCCCCGGATCGGCTGGGCCCCCCGGATCGGATGGGTCCGCCGGATCGGATGGGTCCCCCGGATCGGATGGGTCCGCCGGATCGGATGGGTCCCCCGGATCGGCTCGGTCCGCCGGACCAGATGGGCCCGCCGGACCGGATGGGGCCGCCGATGCGCGACGATCGCGGCATGCCTCCCGGTCCGCAGTCGATGCCGCCCCGGCCGATGCCCACCCAGGCCGGCCCGTCCGCCGACCGCTACGGCCGCTACGACGAGCCGACCGGCGCCTTCGCCGGGGGCTACGACGGCCCCCGGGGTGGCTACGAGCCGCCCCGCGGCCCGGGCGGCCCCGGCCCGATGGGTCCGGGCGCGCCAATGGGCCACGGCGGCCCGCCCCCGCGCGGCCTGCCCGCCGGCCCCGGCGGCTACGGTGACGGTCCGGGTGGCTACGGTGACGGTCCGGGTGGCTACGGCGACGGTCCGGGTGGCTACGGCCCCGGTGGCTACGGCGACGGCCCTGGCGGTTACGGCGACGGCCCTGGCGGTTACGGCGACGAGCCGCGCTTCGACGGCTTCGAGGCCGGCCGGCACGGGCGCACCGACATGACCGCCGAGATCCGGATGCCCGAGCGGGAGCTGCGCGACCTGCGGGGCCGGGGCCCGGCCGGGCCGCCCCCGCAGCAGGGCTTCGGTGGCCCGCCGCCGGTGGCCGGCCCGCCGGTCGGTGGCCCGCAAGTCGGTGGCCCGCCAGTCGGTGGCCCGCCGCCGATGGCCGGCCCGCCGATGGCCGGCCCGCCCGGCAGCGACCTCTACCGCGTCGACCAGATCCGCCGCAGCTTCCAGGTGCGCCGGTTCGGCAGCGGGTACGACCCGGACCAGGTCGACCGGTTCTTCGAGACCCTGCTCGGCGGCATGCAGGGGCGCAACCCGATGCCGGTGAACCCGAAGGAACTGGACACGCTGCGGTTCGGGCTGGTGCCCGGCGGCTACTTCGAGGCCGAGGTCGACGCCGCGCTCAAGGACGTGCAGGACATCCTGTTCCGTCGCTGACCCGCGTACGGCGAGGGCCCGCTCCCCGGTCGGGGGCGGGCCCTCGTGCGTGTCGTCTCCGGCGCGCGAACCGGCTCGACGCCGGCTGACGGGGGTGCGGTCAGGACCGCAGACCGTTGCGCCGCAGCACGGTGTCGCCGATGACGATGACCAGCAGCAGCACGGCCAGGCCGATCAGCCAGATGTCCTCGACCCTGCCCTCGTGGTTGCCGCAGAGCATCGCCAGCAGCGCCAGCGCGGTGAGCACCGCGCCGATCCGCCCGGACTTGCGGTGCCCCGGCTTGTGCTGGTCTGGCGACGTTACCGGCTCGCTTCCTGCCACTGTCGGTCCTTCCCTCGCGATCGGATCTGCGGTTAGTCTGGCACGCCCCGTGCCAGGCTCGGCGCTGGGTCCGGCCGGATGGGGCGGACCGCACGATCCGCGCCGACGGCCGGGCGCCGGCCCGAACGGCCCTCGCGTGCGGCCGGGGTGGGTCCAAGGTCCCGGCGGTGTCGGGCGTAACGGCACTACCGGCGTCGCGGGTCGCTCGCCAGACTGCCTCCGGTAGCGTTTCGGACGTACACCTTTGTTTGTCTTCGAGGGGGAACTGCGGTGCGAGTGACCGGTACGGGACACGCCAGCATGCGGATCGACACGGCCGCGGGCAGCATCCTGTGCGACCCGTGGGTCAACCCGGCCTATTTCGCGTCGTGGTTCCCGTTCCCGGACAACTCCCTGCTCGACTGGGAGACCCTCGGTGACGTCGACTACCTCTACGTCTCCCACCTGCACCGGGACCACTTCGACGCCGCGCACCTGAGGGACTTCGTGTCGAAGTCGGCCACCGTGCTGCTGCCCGCGTTCCCCACCTCGGAGATGGAGGACGAGCTGCGGGAGCTGGGCTTCACGAAGTTCCTGAAGGCGCCGAACGAGCAGGTCGTGGAGCTGGACGGCGGCCTGAGGATCATGATTCAGGCGCTGACCAGCCCGACCGACGGCCCGATCGGCGACTCGTCGCTGTGGGTGGAGTACGACGGCGTCCGGCTGCTCAACCAGAACGACGCCCGCCCCACCGACCTGAGCGTCTTCGCCGAGCTGGGCCACGTGCACGCGCACATGCTCCAGTTCTCCGGCGCGATCTGGTACCCGATGGTCTACGAGCTGCCGCAGGCGGCGAAGACCGCGTTCGGCAAGCAGAAGCGGGACCGGCAGTTCGACCGCACCTGGCGCTACATCGACGACCTGAAGGCCGACCACGTCTTCCCGATCGCCGGCCCGCCCTGCTTCCTCGACGACGAGCTGTGGCAGTTCAACGACATCCACGGCGACGAGGGCAACATCTTCCCCGACCAGTCGGTCTTTCTCAGCGAGTACGCGAAGGTCGGCGGCACCAACGGCATCGTGCTGCTCCCGGGCAGCGTCGCCGAGATCACCACCGAGAGCTGCGAGACTGTCCACCCGGTGCCCGTGGAGGAGTTCTTCGCGAACAAGGTCGCGCACCTGGAGGAGATGCGGGAGCGCAAGCGGCCGGTCATCGAGGCGGAGAAGGCGTCCTGGCGGCACCCCGAGGTGGACGTGCTCGGCGAGATGAAGCGCCGGATCGAGCCGCTGCTGGACGAGTCGATCTACCTGGCCAAGGGGGTCGGCGGGCCGGTCCGCTTCGACCTGGTCGGCACCGACAGCTCAGGCGGGGAGACGATCGAGTCGATCGTGGTGGACTTCCCCGGCAAGGAGGTCCGGCCGTACGCGGACGAGAAGGTCCGTTACCGGTTCCGCACCGAGCGGGCCCTGGTCGAGCACCTGCTGCACATCGGCGAGGTGGACTGGGTCAACTCCCTCTTCCTCTCCTGCCGCTTCTCCGCCGCCCGGATCGGCCAGTACAACGAGTTCGTCTACGCGTTCTTCAAGTGCCTCTCCGAGGAGCGGCTCCAGTACGCCGAGGGCTGGTACGACGAGCACGAGCGGACCAGCGACGCCGAGGACATCACCCTCGGCGACTGGGTGGTGCAGCGGCGCTGCCCCCACCTGAAGGCGGACCTGACCCGGTTCGGCATCGTCGACGGGGACCAGCTCACCTGCCAGCTGCACGGCTGGCGGTTCGACCTGGCCAGCGGCCGGTGCCTGACCAGCGTCGGGCACAAGATCCGCGCCCACCGCGTCGACGAGCAGACCCCCGCTCCGGCGGGCGAGGCGGTCAGCTAACGGCCGTTCCTCCGCGCCCGCCGCCCCCGCCGGGTGACCATCAGGTCGGAGAGGGGGCGGCGTGGCCGAGGGCGCGGGGAAGAGCGGGTACCGGTACCGGCGCGACCGGGAGATGGCCCGGGACGCCTCCCGGGTGGAGACGTTCAGCGACGGCGTCTTCGCGGTCGTGCTGACGGTGATGGCCGTCGAACTGCTCCAGAACGGTCCGGCGAGGGTCGGCGGGAGGGAACTTCCCGACGCCCTCGCCCACGCCTGGCCGTCCTACCTGGCGTACGTGATCACCTTCGGGATCGCCGGCCAGATCTGGCTCGGCCACCACAACATGTGGCGGTACGTGGTCCGGGTCGACCAGCCGCTGTTGGTGTTCAACCTGCTCGTGCTGCTCTTCGTGGCCGCGATCCCGTTCACCGCCGACCTGCTGTCGGACAACCTGCGCGGCAGTCCGACCGAGCAGCGGCTGACCGCCGCCCTCTACTTCGGCACCGTGCTCGGCGAGTCGATCTTCTTCAACCTGAGCTGGTGGTGGGCGCGGCGCCGGAGGCTGCTCCACCCCGACCTGGATCCCCGGCTGGCCCGGGCGGTCGCGCGGCGACTGCAGCTGCGCCCACTGCTCTATCTGATCGCCTTCGCCTTCGTCTTCGTCGACCCGATCCTCAGCCTCGTTCTCTACCTGCTGCTCCTCGGTCTCTCCCTCGTCCGCCGCCCCGGCGACCTGCCCCCCGCCGAGGACGGCGGCGCGGTCAGCGGCCGAGGTCGGTGAGGATGCGGCGGGCGGCGTTGTGGCCGGCGGCGCCGATGACACTGCCGGCGGGGTGGCAGCCCGCGCTGCCGGCGTAGACGCCGTCGACGCCGGTGGCGTACGGCATCCGGTCGGTGAACGAGACGGTGTTGTCGACGTGGTGGATGTGCCCGCCGGTGATGCCGAAGTGCGCCTCGATGCCGGGCGGGGGCAGCGGCACCGCGTCCGCGATCAGGTCGGCCGTGCCCGGGGCGTACCGCTCGCAGATCCCGACCAGCCGCTCCACGTACCCGGGCAGCGCCTCGTCCCAGGTCGTGCCGGCCAGCTCGTAGGGCACCGACTGGACGAAGAGCGCCGAGGAGTGGTGCCCCCGCCCGTCCGACAGCGACGGGTCGACGGTGGTGTGCAGGTACCACTCGATCGTCGGCTCCTCGGGCAGCCGGCCCGCCTGGACGTCCGCCCACATCGCGCGCAGCGCCGCCATCGGCGACTCGCCGCCCCCGCCGATCAGCGACGTCGAGCCGGGCAGCAGGTGGATGGTCGACCCGAACGGGCTCGGCGCGTCCGCCGGCAGGCAGGAGAAGCGGGGCAGGCCGGTCAGCGCCAGGTTGAGCTTGAGGGTGGTGCCGGGGCGGCGGACCGCCGCCATCCGGTCGGCCAGCGGCGCCGGGAGCGCGCCGGCGGGCAGCAGGTCCATCAGCCGGTACGGGTCACATGCCCCGAGCACCACCCGGGCGCCCACCTCCCGCCCGTCGGCCAGGACCACGCCGCTGGCCGCGCCGCCGGCCAGGGTGATCGCGCTGACCGGCGTGCCGGTCAGGATCGTCGCGCCGGCGGCCCGGGCGGCGTCGGCGAAGGTGCGGGACACGGTGCCCATGCCGCCCTCGGCGATCATCCAGGTGCCGTCGGAGCCGGGCAGGCGGCACATGTTGTGCACGAGGAAGTTGTGGCCGGTGCCGGGGTCGTCGGGGCCGGCGTTCAGCCCGGACAGGCCGTCGGTGACCGCGTACATGCTGAGCAGCAGCTCGGAGCGGAAGTCGAAGCGGGCGAGGTGGTCGGCGACCGAGCCGCGGACCAGGTCGACGAAGACCTGCCGCAGCGCCGGGCGGACGTACCGCTCGGCGGTCTCCTCGACCGGCAGCGGGTCGGCCAGCCAGACCGGCGCGAGGTCGGCGCGCAGCGCGGCCAGCTCGGCCTGGAGGGCGTCGTCGGCGGCCATGTCGGCGGGGGAGAAGAACTCCGCGAGCTGCGCCCGGGTGGCCGCGGTGTCGCTGCCGAACAGCAGGTACGGGGATCCCTTCGGGCCGGGGGTGGGCAGGAAGTAGTGCGGGTCGCGGCGCAGCACCGGGATGCGCACGTCCAGCGTGGCGAGCAGCTCCGGCGGCATCAACCCGAGCAGGTAGGAGCCGGTGGAGTGGCGCAGCCCGGGCACCTTCGGGAACGGGTTCTCCGTCCGGGTGGCCCCGCCGATCACGTCGGCGGCCTCCAGCACCAGCACGTCGAGCCCGGCGCGGGCGAGCAGGATCGCGGACACCAGACCGTTGTGCCCGGACCCGACGATCACCACGTCGGCCCGGGTCGGCAGCTCGTCGCTCATGCCGGGGGAGCCTAGCGCCCGCCGGCCCCGCCGGTCAGCCCTTCGCCGGCGGTCGCCGGTGTCAGCTCGCCGCCGGCGGATCGGCGCGCAGTTGGGCGGTGAACGCGGCCAGCTCCAGCTCGAACAGCGCCTCGGCCTCGGTGACCGCCCAGGCGAGCTGGCCGAAGACCTCCATGGCGACCAGCCCGTAGAGCCGGGTCCAACCGGAGAGGAGGGCGTACGCGACCTCGATCGGCACCTCGCCGTGGCTGAGCCGCAGCGGCTCCAGCCGCCCGCCCAGGCGCTCCTGGAGCAGCTCGGCGGGCGGGGTGGGGAAGGGGGCGCGGTGCCAGAGGTCGAAGATCGGCTGCACGAAGACCGCGCCGAACCGGGCGCCCGGGTGGTCGGGGTCGACGCAGTCGTCGACGAAGGCGTCCAGCCCGGGGGCCCGGGCGCCGAACATCAGCCCGAACTCGGCGGGGTGGGCCACTGACCAGGAGCGGAACGCGCGGCCCATGGCCAGCAACTGGTCGACCGGCTCGGCCCCGGCGTCGTCCCGGGCCGCCTCCAGCCGCAGCCGCAGCTCGTCGTAGAGGTCGCCGGCGAGCGCCGCGACCAGCGCCTCCAGGCTGGGGAAGTAGCGGTAGATGGCCGGCGCCGTCATGCCCATGTCCCGGGCGATGGCCCGCAACGAGACCGCCTCCACCCCGCCGGTCACCAACAGCCGCCGTGCCCCGTCCTTGATCTCGGCGACGGTCGCGGTGCGCAGGCGTTCGCGTCGGGACGGTGCGGGCATACGGCTAACCCCCTTGACCAAAGTAAACCCCGTTGCCATAGTTAACGGCGTTCACTTCAATGAGCGATGGTTACAGCTTAGCCGTCGACGGAGGGGGAGGCGAATGTTCGCCTGGTGGGGAAGAGCGGTGGTGCGGCTGCGTTGGGCGGTGTTGGCCGCCGCCCTGGTGGTGGTCGTGCTCGGCTCGACCTGGGGGGCCGGGGTCTTCGGGCAGTTGACCGGGGGCGGATACGACGACCCGGCGAGCGAGTCCAGCCGCGCCGCCGAGCGGATCACCGCCGAGCTGGGGCCGCAGGGCGCGGACCTGGTCGTGCTCTGGACCAGCGACGGGGCCACCGTCGAGCAGCCGGCCTTCCGCGACCCGGTCACCGCCACCGTCACCGGGCTGCGCGCTCGCCCCGAGGTCACCAGCGTCACCACCTGGTACGACACCCAGGCGCCCGCGCTGCTGTCGACCGACCGCCGCGCCACCTACGCGCTGGTCCAGCTCCGGGCCGCCGACGAGGACGGCAAGACCGCCGCGTACGAGGACCTGCGGCCGGCCCTGACGACGCCCGGCGTACGGACCGAGGTCGGCGGCACGGTGGCGTTCCTGCACGAGGCGAACCGCCAGACCACCGAGGACATCACCCGGGCGGAGATCCTCTCCATGCCGGTGCTGCTGGTGCTGCTCGTGCTGATCTTCGGCGGACTGGTGGCCGCGTCCACCCCGCTGCTGATCGGCGGGCTGGCCATCCTCGGCGCGTTCGTCGCCGTGCGGCTGGTCAACCTGGTCACCGACGTGTCGATCTTCGCCATCAACGTCATCACCCTGATCGGCCTGGGCATGGCGGTCGACTACGCCCTCTTCGTGGTCAGCCGGTTCCGCGAGGAGTTGGCCGCCGGCCACGACACGCCCGCCGCGATCCGCCGCACCATGACCACCGCCGGCCGGACGGTGCTGGTCTCCGGCCTCACCGTCGCGCTCGCCATGGCCAGCCTGCTGATCTTCCCGCAGGCGTTCCTGCGCTCGATGGGGCTCGGCGGGATGGCCGCCGTGCTGGTCGCCATGCTGGCGGCGCTGACCGTGCTGCCGGCCCTGCTCGCGGTGCTCGGCCACCGGATCGACGCGCTGCGCGTACCGCTGCCGTGGCGACGCCGGGCGCGGGCCGGGCGGCCGGCGGCGGGGGAGACGGGCGGCGCCTGGGCCCGGATCGCGCGGAGCGTGATGCGCCGCCCGGTGCGCTACCTGGTCGGCGTGACCCTGCTGCTCCTGCTGCTCGCCGCGCCGTTCCTGCGGATCACCTTCGGCGGCTTCGACGAGCGGGTGCTGCCGGCGGACGCCACGCCCCGGGTCGTCTCCGAGCGGATCGCCGCGGAGTTCCCCGGCGGCACGGTCGCGCCGATCGACGTGCTGGTGTCCGGGGTGTCCCCGGCGCAGGCGCAGCCCTTCGCCGCCCGGGTGGCCGCCGTGCCCGGCGTGACGGGCGTGCAGGTGGCGGCCAGCCGGGGCACGTCGACGCTGCTGACGGTGACCTACCCCGGCGAACCGACCGGCGACGTCGCCCAGGACGTGGTCCGGGCCCTGCGCGACCTGCCCGCCCCGGCCGGCGCGGAGGTGCTCGTCGGCGGCCGGCCCGGCGCCGACCGGGACCTGCTGGACAGCCTCGGCGACCGGCTGCCCTGGATGGCCCTGCTGATGGCCGCCGCGACCCTGGTCCTGCTCTTCCTGGCCTTCGGCTCCGTGGTGCTGCCGGTCAAGGCGGTGCTGATGAACCTGGTGTCGATCGGCGCCTCGTTCGGCGTGGTGGTCTGGATCTTCCAGGACGGGCATCTCGCCGACCTGCTCGGCTTCACCCCGACCGGGTTCATCGAGCCCAGCAACCCGATCCTCATGCTCGCCGTGCTCTTCGGGCTGGCAACCGACTACGAGGTGTTCCTGCTCTCCCGGGTGCGCGAGGAGTGGGACCGCAGCGGGGACAATGCCGCCTCGGTGGCCGCCGGGCTCCAGCACACCGGCCGGATCATCACCGCCGCCGCGCTGCTGCTGATCGTCGTGGTGGCCGGCTTCGCGACCGGCGGGATGGCGTACATCAAGCTCATCGGGATCGGCATGATCGTGGCGATCGTGGTGGACGCGACGCTGGTCCGGGCCCTGCTGGTGCCGGCCACCATGCGGCTGCTCGGCCGCTGGAACTGGTGGGCCCCCGGCCCGCTCGGCCGGGTCTACCGCCGGTACGGCATCCGCGAGGCGGCAGACCCGGAGCCGGCGCCCCGGGAGTCCGCCCTCACCCGCTGACCGGCCCGTCGCCGCCATCGACCAGGGGGTCCGTGTCCCGACGCTGACCCCCTGGCCGCTCTTCCGGCGGGGTCGGGCGAACACCTCCTGATCGCTCTTCCGGGGCTAACAGTTCGTGATCGCTCATCCGGCGGGTCGGGCGCGGGCCGCCCGCCAGCGGGAGAGGGCGAGCGTGGCGGAGTAGCCCGCGAGCACGATCACGTGGAAGAGGTAGAGCCAGAGCAGGACGGCCACCCTCGCCCCGATCTCGTCGAAGCCGCCGAACGGCATGCCCAGGTCGATCGGGAGCGAGGCGAAGAGCACGAAACCGTGCAGGAAGCCGGACAGGTTCGCCGCGGTGAACGAGCCGACGCCCAGCGCGGAGAGCCAGTCCGGCGACGCCGGGCCGACCACCCGGAACACCCAGAGCAGCACGGGGGTGAGCACCAGCCAGACCGCCAGGAACGACAGCACCACACCCAGCGCGCCGGCCAACCCGCCCTGACGGACCAGCCGGGTCGTCGTCGGCAGCGCGACCAGGATCGACAGCAGCAGGGCCGGGGCCGGCGCGAGCAGGGGGAGCAGCAGCAGCCGGCCGCGCCAGCCCACCAGGGAGTCGTCGCCGCGCCCGCCGGCCACGGAGACGAAGGCCCGGCGCAGCCCCTCGCCGTACAGGGACGCCGGCAGCAGCGACCCCAACGCCGGCAGCGTGGTCAACCCCACTCCGGCCTCGACCAGCGCGACCACCGCGTGGGGCGCGCCGATCGCGTCCGGCAGCGTCGCCACGGCGTGCGACGTGAGCCGGCGGACCCGGTCGGCCCCGGCCACCAGCGAGGTCAGCCAGATCGCCAGCAGCGCCACCGGCACCACGGCGATCGCCCCGTAGAAGGTGATGGCGGCGACGTGCAGCGACAGGTCCCGGCCGCGCAGCGGGCGGAACGCGGCACGGGCGATCCGCCTCGCCCGCTGCCAGCCCCCACCCATCGCGGTCTCATTCCCCGCCGCGCCCCGCGTCACTCATTAGGATCCCCCGCCATGACCGTGCTCACCACCGAGCGCCTGGTCGTGCGGGAGTGGACCGCCGACCCGGCCGACCTGGCCCGGATCTTCGACCTCTACTCCCGGGCGGAGGTGACCCGCTGGCTGAACGCCCCCGGCCTGCCGCTGACCGACCCGGCGCAGGCCGCCGACCGGCTCGCGCTGTGGCGGAAGCGGCACGCGGGGCACGGCGGCCGGTACGGCACCTGGGCGATCGAAGTCCGCGACACCGGCGTGGTGGCCGGCACCGTGCTGCTCAAGCCGCTGCCCGGGCGGGACGAGACCGTGCCGACCGAGGACATCGAGGTGGGCTGGCACCTGCACCCCGACTCCCAGGGCCGCGGCTACGCGACCGAGGCGGCCCGGGCGGTGGTGGCGCGGGAACTCGCCGCCGGCACCCAGGAGGTCTACGCGGTCGTGGCGCCCGGCAACGAGGCGTCGATGGCAGTGGCCCGCCGGCTCGGCATGACCCACGTCGGCCGCCGCACCGACTGGTACGGCGGCGAGGAGGTGGAGACCTTCGTGCGCCGCGCCGACGACGCCTGACGGCCCGCCGTATCCTCTCTCGGCGTGATGATCACTTTCGAGACGCAGCCGGACCGCCGCCGTCTCGCCGCCGGCCTGCGCCGGGCCTACCGCCGGACGCTGCTGCTGTTCCGGGTCTGCCCGTTCGTGACCCTGCTGCCGGCGCTGGCGGGGCTGGTCTTCGGGGACCTGCTCATGGCGGGTGGCTGGGCGCTGGTCGCGGCCGTGCTGGCGCTCGCCGGACCGCTGACGCTGCGGTCCCTGGTCCGCGCCAACTGGAAGATGTACGGCATCCCGATCACCTGGACCTTCACCGACGAGAGCGCCCGGAGCGTCAACGCCGTCAGCGACGGCACGCTGAGCTGGGCGGCGATCGAGCGGGTCGAGGCCATCCCCGGTCAGTTGCTGTTCTGGATCGGCCGGAGCCAGGTGTTCCCGGTGCCGGTCGACGGGCTGGCCGCGGCGGACCGGGAGCGGCTGCTCGCCTTCCTGCGCGGGCGAGGGCTGCTCACCGGCGACCCGGCAGCGCTGGCCGGGCCTGTCGGTCAGAGGTGAGCGAGGCTCCCGGCCGGCGTTCAGGACGCCGGGGAACTCCGTACTTGTACTTCTGGCCGGAGGGCTGGTAGGCCATGGAGAGCGTCAGGCTGACGGATGCGCTGAGCTTCACAGTCGGCGATCTGCTCATGATCTCGGCGGAAGCGTCCGATGTGCGTGTCGTGGGGACCACCCCTCGGCGCGTGCTCATCGAATGGCCGTGGCGAGAGGTTGATCCTGACTCCGCCAATTCGTGGGATGGAACTGTTGCCTTCCCGCGCGGTCACGATGACTACGGCTGGCGCAATACGCCATGGCGCCTTGAGCCCGATCCGTCTGAGCTTGGGACGGGTAGTTGGTGTTTCGTTGGGATTCCCCCAACTGAGGTTCGGGTTGTTGGTATCGAAAAGTACGACCCTCCGGCTGATTTTGGTTTCCTGCCTCGGCCTGACTACGTCCTAGGTGACTGGTGTTAAACGATGGCTGCCATCAGCGTGGCGGCCATCGTTTTGCATCTATTTCTGCTAGTTTGCTGGGATGACGTTGGGCAGAG